>CAMTKF010000002.1 GCA_947072905.1 uncultured Bacteroidales bacterium | reverse complement strand
GCTGTATGGTTTTAATGTAAACTCAATTTGTTTTATCATAAGTAAGTAATGGAAAATAATTTATATTATATGCGCCGACTTATGGGCAGCAGATTCAATACGATGAAGAGGGAGCGTAGCCGTAGCTACGTGACCGATGAAGAGGGTTGAAGATGAGTTCATAAGGCAAGCAGATGATATAAACTATTTTTCATTGATTACTTATTATTATTGCATTTTGTTTAATCCTTCCCAACGTACATTCCATTTACCGTCGTTGGGGAAACCGGGATTCTCGCCCTCCGAGCCGTCCCAGCCGGCACACATCATGGCAACTGCATCGAGCAGACTGCCGTTGCCCGGAAGATAAAGGCGCAGGCGCTTTGGTTCCTGAAAATTGTGGCCACTGACAAGATAGGTGTTCTTGCCCTTGTCGATCAGAAGGGCATCTATTGCCATATCGGCATTTCCGAGACGGGCTGCACACATGGCAATCATCCCATAGTCCCAACCCCATGTTGTGGGCCAGTTCCAGTTGGTCATAACATGTTCGAGAGTACGTGCCATGACTGAATCCTCATATAAATCTGTTTTTGGCAACAAGCCGCAAGCGCCGAGAACAGCCGGATGATCGCTGACAGACTTTAGCTTGAAATCTTGTTCTGAAATAGCAGCTTTGGCTGTCTGAGCCGGGGTGACGTATGGATTGAATGTTGTTGTTTTGGCTTTGGAGTTAAATGGTCTGAGGGGTGCACCCGACGAATATATACCGTCTGCTATGTGCAGCGGAGCTATTTGTTTGATTATGACATCCCATTCCTTATTGCGCTCCTTACCACGGCGTTCACGCCATTGCTGAGCTTTTTCAAGACCATAGCGCCAGTATGCCTGCTCAAACGGGTGAAAATATGAGAAATCCTTTGACATTGATTCTTGCATGGCAGTATGGCCTTTGAGTTCTATCTTACCGGCCTTATTTGTGCACGCTTTGGCATAGTCGGCCATAAAAAGTGCTGTTGCTTCTACCTGCTCACCATATTTGTCAAGTACTTCCTTTGACGGATTGGCGCGGTACATTTCCTCTGCCATATAAATATAATGCGGTTGCTGCCAGATGAGGAAAGAGCCGGTGTTTGACGGAGCCTCCCCGGCTTTGGGATCGGTCATTTTCATCCATCTCGCACCTGCGAAATTCTGACGTTTTGCTATTTCCTGAGCTACAGGGTAAGCCTGTTCATTATACCAGTCGAGCATTTTTGCAAGTACATCCGGGCGATTCCATAAAGCAAAATGTACACCATGCCACCAGGTCATTTCGAGATGAGGACGGCCAAACCATGAGTTATATGTAAGTCCCGTCTCTTGCGGAGGAGTAGAGTTGGCGCAATTGATATATGTGAGGAACTGCGAAAGTACTACCCTGCGCTCAAGCTCGGAAGCACGTGAGTCGGTACATTTGCCGAAATCAACTATCGCACCTTTGTTCCACCACGAAGGCCACTGCTTAAGATTGGCCTTCAGAGCCTGATCGTAATAAAAAGTTTCTTTGAATTTCTGAGGCTTTTCGGGCGTGTAATTTACAGCAATTGAAATCACATTATCTTTCGGGGTCAGCTTATAGTGATTGTCTGCTACATTGGAAAAAGTAGCGTTACCTTCCCATTTCAGTACAACATAATATGTTGTGCCGTCAATCTTGCGCTCGATAACAGCTGTATTAGGGTCGCTGTAAACTACATTTGAAAAATGTTTTTTTGAGCTTTCCCAATCAGCCGCATCATCGGCATGTTTGCCGGTCGGGTACGGAAATCGAAAGTTTATCTCGGCTCTGTTTTCAGAAAGCAGTTCGCTGTTGATACGCGAGTACAAGCAATCGTCGGCGAGGGTGCAGAATGTAGTTACTTTAACAGGGGTATTGTCTACTGAATAACTCGTTTCAATCTTGCCATCCCACAGCTGCAACTCCTGATTAATATCTTTAAGACTGTTAAATGTCAATTCCTTGCCATCCTTGCTCTTGAACGTAAGTCCTACGATACCAAGATTCAAACGGTGAGGGTTAACCCTGAAATATTCAGTTGCTTGCTGATTTCTGCCACCTTGTTTGAATTCCACAGCATAAATCTCTTCTCTACCGTGACCGAGATTCATAGTGCGTTGGGTTTCGGATGTGTTAAGAGAATCAACGTTAGGAAACGAATGCCATCCCCACTCGCTCATTGTGGTCAATGGTATGCCATTCTTATAATAGCCCGGGAAAGACTGAAGTCCTGTGGCATCTACGGTGAAGGCAATTCTTCCATTTCCTACAGAAAGAGCAGCCAATGAATCTACTGATGTTACAACAGGATTATTGCGGCTGACTACAGCCCGGCGATCGACCGGAGGTTCTGCGCCACCGGGATTATAAGGCCACTTGTCAGGACAGATACTGTCATTGAGATAATAATTCTCAAAACTTATTTTTCCAACTTTTCCTTTGATTGAATTGCCGTCTGATACACCATTGAAACGGCAGTCTTTAACGTTTATATCGTATACATTAACCGAATCATACAAAGCGATGATCTGAACACCGTACTTGCTCTTGTTGCAGGTGACGTTCTCAAGGTTGATATTCCTTACCACAGGATTGAAACCGCGGCAGCAAATCTCATTGTGTTCATAGTCGAGATTGATTTTCAAGACAGATTCTCCACATTGACCTACCTGAATGTTACGGGCATAGATGTTTTCCACAATACCTCCACGACATGAATTGGTCTTAATGCGGATAACTCTATCGAGATTGGGACTATCCATGATATTGTTCTCGGCAAAAACATTACGGCAACCGCCTGAAATCTCGCTGCCGATTACCACACCGCCATGACCGTTTTTCATCTCACAGTTTCTCACTATGATGTTTTGGCTCGGACGGTTCCACTTTCTGCCATCATTATTACGGCCGCTCTTTATAGCAATGCAATCGTCACCGGTATTGAAATAACAGTTTTCAATCAAAACGCCGTCGCATGACTCGGGGTCGCAACCGTCACCGTTAGGGCCGTCATTGTTGATATGCACACCACGCACCGTGATGTTGCTCGACAACAAGGGGTGTATAACCCAAAAGGGCGAGCGCAGCAGAGTTACATCCTCAATAAGTATACGGTCGCACTGATTAAAGTTTATGAGCTGAGGGCGCAGACCATCCTGCGGGCCGAAACGACGTTTGTCGACATCCACACCATCCTCGGCCATTTGCAGCAGGCGGGCACGACTGCCGTTTTTCTGACTGATGATGCCGTCGGTCCAACCGTACTTGGCAGCGCCACACCACTTCCACCATGTTTCATTGGAGCCACCACCATCTATTGTGCCTTCACCTGTGATGGCTATATTGCTCGCCTTATAGGCATAGACACAGGGCGAGAGGTTCCAGCAATCAAGGCCTTCCCAACGGGTTTTCACTATCGGGTACAATTCGGGTTGAAAAACAAACTGAAGCACCGCGCCTTTTTCCAGCACGAGATTCACGTTATCCTTAAGCTCTATAGCACCTGTATGCCATACACCCCCTGGAACTATAACCTTGCCACCTCCGGCGTTGGAACATGCGCTGATTGCCAGGTTGATTGCATGCTGATTTGAGGCCGCATCCGATTCAGGTTTCGCACCGAATTTCTTAATGTTATAGGATTTGTTTTTGAATACCGGCTGTTTTATACTGTTTGCGATGCCGGGATAGATATCTGTCCATCCATTTGCCATACTCAGTAGAGGCATAAAGACGACAGACAACAGAAATAACAGTTTTTTCATGGTTTATATTGTGTCTTATAGTGTGTTTACTTTTAACACACTCTTAATACTATTTTAAACCTCTTGAGCTTCACTAAGTTCCGCCCAAGAGGTTTAAGTATATTTATCGGCGTGTTAAATACGTTCCACGTCAGTGGCGCGAAGCCATGCTACCGTTGAACCGCCGCCTATGCGTACATTGTACCATCTTGGCGATTTAGGATCATCGGGGGTTGCAACCGAGTCTACTATCTGTACTTTTGTACCTTCGTGCAAGGGAACAACTTTTTCAGTCTGCTTAGGCTGGCGCGGCACCGAATTGAGAAGAGTCGACGGGACGGTAACGATAGCCTCTGAATGGTCATTCAGACGATTTGCGGCATCAGCAGCCACCACAATGAAGTAGAGAGTGACAAAAATCATTACAATACCGGCAAAAAATCCGAACTTTCGCACTGCAATATTGCTTGAGAAGATGTATACGGCAATAAGTATGCAAAGGGCTGCGAATGCGGCAAATGCAACCCATGCCCACGCGTCGGCACTCATCATGGCGATAACATTGTCGTGAGTGCGTGTAAGCAGAGAATTATTATCCTCGGGCTTGTCCTCAAGACGCGAGTTTACAAATTTAAGGTTGGCACGGGCTTCTTCAAAAGAAGGATTGATACGGAGTGCCCTTTCGTATGCCAATACAGCTTGTGCCACCTTACCCTTACGGTAATATGCGTTGCCCAGATTATAATAAATGTCAGCGTTGCGGCCCGTCTCCGACAAAGCTTTGTTATAAAGCTCTATTGCCCGGGTATAAGACTCCTTATTATATGCCGAGTCTGCCATCTGAGCATAATTTGTTGCCATTGATGGAACAAACGACGCTATCAGTGAACAGATTATGATCAATAGTTTCGTTTTCATTTTTCAATAGCTTTTTTCTGTGGTTTTGTATCTTCAATTGATTTTATGGCAGCTGAAGCCTTGTCATAGAGTTCGTGCATTGCATTATCTGACTGCGACGGAGTGAAACGCGCCATCTCACATTCATTAAATACATACAAAACCTCATTTACGGTTTCTTCAGAAACGCCATAATCGGTCAGTCGTTCGGCCATGGTCTCGCTGATGAGCTGCGATGGCGGTATACTGAGTTTGTCGCCAAGATAGCCTTTTAAAGCATTGGCAAGCTCCTGATAGAACTTGTCGCTCTGGTGAGCCTTCATATACTTGGCAGCAATTTTAAATCTCTTGGACGCCACACGGTTTGCTCTTGCATATTTGCGACCGCTTATATCCGCTGCCAGCTTAAGTTGACGACGATATACGAATATGGCAACCAACAAAATACATGCTACTGCAATCCACAAGCTCCAATAAATGAATTTATTGAATATGGGTTCTTTGACACCTTCAAGCGAAGCTCCAAGCGGACGTATATGAAGTATATCATCCATTGTGGTGTCTATCTGCTTCTGTTCAACCACAGTTGCCACACCCGAGCCTTTTGCTACATTGCAGTTGTAAGCCGGAGCTGTCAATGTCTCGTACTTCTTGGTGGAAAGATTGAAGTAGCTGAAAGTCTGTTCCGGTATTTCGGTCTCACCAACCTCCTGGGGTACTATGGGATATTCAATGATATACTGGCCGGTGTATGTCTGGCCTGATATATTGGCCTTGACATCGGTCTTGGCTGTATATTTGTCGAATGTAGGCGGGAAATTAATCGCAGGAACTGTGAGATATTTCACATTTCCAGTACCTTTGAAATTAAGAGTATAGGTGGCAGACTCGTTTGTGCGGAGCTGTTCGGGAGTAAGAGATGTTGAAAGCGAGTAATTGCCAACCGCTCCAATGAAGTCGGCCGGACGCGGTTCGGGCAGCGCATTCACCTTCAAGGTGCCGGTGGCCATCGGAGTGGTCATCTGGTATTCCTCAAAACGCGGGGTTGCGAATCCGTGCATACGTATAAGGCCTACCTGCTCCTGAATTTTAAGGGTATATGTACCTGAAGTCACTTTCAGATTTCCTGCTTTCTGCGGGAAAAGAAGGACTCTTGAAAGTTCGTAGGTAATATAATTTTTACCGTTGTAATTCTCAAGCTGTCCATCAGGAGCCGCTTCAAGGTCTTCAGAAAGGAATCCTTCATAAACCGGCATCTTGGGCACGGCTTCAAGGCTCAGAGAGAATTTACGGTCATTCGGTCGGTAAAGCTTGGTAATGGCAACGACACCTTCTTGTTCGTATACCGACGGTTTTGAGAAAATCACTCTCACAAAGAAGTCCTTGCCTGACGGAGCATTTGCGACAGAGGGCATGGCACCGCCCGGCTGCGATGAGCCGGAGTTTGCATCAGGGGGCAGAATGCTGAAAGAACCCTCGGAGGTATGATAATTCTTTCCACCAACATTGATCGAAACCGACGGCACCTTTACCGTGCCTTGTTTTCCGGCATTATATATGCACACCAAATCAATCACGGCATGCGTAGAACTTTTGCCGTTTATAATGGTCTGCGACATCTGCGAGGTTGTGGCATTGGGGCCGCTGAGCAAGCGGCATCCTGAAATTTCAGGCGCTTTAGGCATAGAAACGTTATCTATGT
The DNA here is from genome assembly GCA_947072905.1 of uncultured Bacteroidales bacterium. Lineage (GTDB taxonomy): Bacteria > Bacteroidota > Bacteroidia > Bacteroidales > Muribaculaceae > CAG-873. Next base: position 103,052 of record CAMTKF010000002.1, on the reverse strand, counting down.
CCTCGTCTACAATCGTTAGCCGGAAAGTGAGCTGAAAGTTTTGTCCTGAAACTACATTTTGCCTCGGGACAAGTTTAAAACTTACTTCGGCAAAGGCATTCATACCTACCATAAGGAAAAAGGCAAGTATGAACAACAGTATTTTATGGTTTAAACTTTTCATATCTCAATCAATTACCACGGTTTATCAGTAGTACGGCGTGCAGGTTGAGCTTGCTGCTCATTGTTTTTCTTGCGGGTTGCATTCTCCTTGTTCTGCATAGCCTGAAGCAACTGCTCGGCGCTCTGGGTCATCGGCTGCTGTTGCTGTTGTTGCTGCTGTTGTTCCTGTTGCTGCTGATCCTGCTGCTGTTGCTGATCTTGTTGCTGCTGGTCCTGCTTGTCCTGGTCTTTATCTTGATTGTCTTGATTCTGCTCCTGTTCCTGCTTTTTCTGCAGAGCCAAGAGTAAATTCTGACGGCATTCCTTATTATCGGGATTTATGCGCAGTGAGCCTTTATACATATTTATAGCCTGGTCAAACTGATTGTCATTGAAAGCCATATTGCCAAGATTGTAGAATGACTTATATGCAAGCTCGGGGTTTGAATCGAGGCCGGCAATTTCAGTGAAAATCTGAGCAGCCTGCTTGCGAGGGTCGTTTTCCTGGCCCTTGTTGTCATCAGTGGCAAGCTGTATCAAGGTCACAGCCTTGTTATACATCGCATACTGATACGACGGATTCAGGGCAAGAGCAGCATCATACTTTTCGAGGGCTTCGTGAAACTTATCCTGCTTGAAAAGTTTGTTTCCGTCAACAACCATATTGCGTTGCACCTTCTTCGACCCGTCGTTTGCAGCCTGAACCGCAGGAAGGCCAAGTGCCATTAAAATCAATATTATACTTAACTTTTTCATGATTATTTCTTGGTGAAGAAGTTAATTTTCTTAAGTATATTATTTTTGCGGTCGAGTACAAACACATCTATAACCAGGAAAATCAAGGCTATCCACGCAAATACGGGGAATTGTTCGGCACCTGCGCTGTATGATACATGTTTGAATTCAGACTTCTGCAAAGTCTCAAGCTGGTCAACCAGTTTGTCGAGCGCATCAGATGATGCACCGTTTACAAAAATACCACCACCTGCCTGTGCTATTTCTGTAGCAAGCTTCTCGTTGAGAGTGGTAAGAACCATCTGTCCCTGAGCATCGGTGAAATATCCGGCGTTGGTACCTGGAAGAGGTATAGGCGCGCCCTTGGCCGAACCAAGACCTACAACATCTACCTGTATACCTTTCTCCTTAGCCATTTTTGCAGCCTCTATGGCATCGCCTTCGTGGTCTTCGGAGTCAGTTATCAGAATGATGGCTTTATGAATGTTTTCGTCGGGCGAGAAGCCATTCATCGCCATTCCTATAGCCTCGGCAATAGAAGTACCCTGATAAGTCATCATCGAAGGATGCAACTCATTCAAATACATTTTTGCTGTATAGAAGTCGGTGGTCATGGGGAACTGTACTTTGGCCGATCCGGCAAAAATAACAAGGCCTACCTTATCGTTGGTAAGGCGTCCGAGCATCTTTTCAAGCATCAGACGTGCCCTGTCGAGTCGTGATGTACCATTGGCATCGTCGGTAGATGATGCCAGCATTGAGTTTGAAACGTCAAAAGCTATCATTACCTCAATACCTGCAACAGTCTCATCATGCTCTTTTTCGCCGGCACGCGGGCGTGCAAGGACAAATATGATGGCTGCCAAAGCTATGAGTCGGAGAGTAATCTTGATTGCAGGTTTATACTTCGAAGCCTCGGGCATGAGGTGAGCAATCACGTCGAGATGTCCGAACTTCTGCAAGCGCCTGCGGCGCGAACGTCGTGCCAACCAGTATGCTGCTGCAAACAGGGGCACGAGCCATAGCAGATATAATAAATATGGATTTGCAAAGTCAAACATATACAGAGTATTTAGGGAATCGGGCGCAAGAACAGATACCTGAGTAACATTTCAAGTGCAAACAGGCCAAAAGCCAGCCATGCCCACATCATATAATTATCGTCGGTGTGAGAGAACACCTTGATGTCCATCTGTGTTTTTTCGAGCGCATCAATTTCAGAAAAAATGTCTACCAAAGCATTGTTGTCGACAGCACGGAAATATTTACCTCCTGTATTGTCGGCGATAGAGCGCAATGTGGCTTCGTCAATCTCAACCTTCTGGGGCTGATACTCTATTCGGCCGAATGCATTCTGAACCGGATAAGGAGCCATGCCATTGGTTCCTATACCGATAGTATAAATCTTCACATCCATTTCCTTTGCGACTTCTGCAGCCGAAAGAGGTGCCACAATACCGGTGTTGTTTGATCCGTCGGTCAGCAGGATTATGCTCTTGCTCTTGGCCTTTCCTTCTTTCAGGCGGTTGAGCGAAGTGGCTATACCGTCGCCAATTGCCGTACCGTCTTCAAGCATGCCTATCTGCACACCTTCAAGATAGCTTAAAAGCTGTGTACGGTCAACAGTCATAGGCATACCGGTGAGACTTTCGCCGGCAAATATCACAAGACCGATATTATCGCTCTCGCGACCCTGGATAAACTGTGATGCAACCGCCTTTGCAGCTTCAAAACGGTTAGGATTGAAGTCGCGGGCGTACATAGAGCCTGATATATCCAAAGCGAGAACGATGTCGGTCCCTTCGGTTGATGAAGTACTCCATTTATCCTTCTGCTGCGGACGCGCAAGCACTACAATCAGTGCGGCGATAGCTCCCAGTCGCAGAACAAACAGAAAATGCCTGAGATATTGCTTCCACGAGCGCGGCATTGATGCGAAGGGATCGGTGCTTGATACCGCGATAGAAGGATGCGCTCCACGCTGTCGCATGACATACCACACGATTATCGGAATCAATAACGTGAGAAGCCAAAGTAAATGTGGGTGAGCTAACTGCATAATTATTTCTGTTTAGCTTTTTGAGCTTTATTATCTTTTTGTTTTCCATCCTGATCGGAGTTTTCACCTTCAGGTTCGGGCAAGGGCTTGGTAGCTTCAACAAACTGTACTACATTGTTGAATGTCTTGATATTGTCGTCGGGCAGAGGACGCACGTTTGCAAACTTCACAAAGTCGGCAATCTCAAGAATCTGCTTGATGCGGGGCTGGTTGTCGCGTGTTTCGGGATTTGAGCGCAATGATTGCAGAATCTGAGTGGTACTCATCTCCATTGCATTGATTCCGAACCGGCGTTCAAGATACACACGCAGAATATCGACCAGGCTCGTATAGTATTCTTTTTCCCTGCCGCTTTCGGCAAGTTTCTTTTCACGCAGTCGCGACAGCTCTGCCATAGCTGCTTCGTAGGGATTGACAGGCTTGGGCTTGTGAATAATGATGCCGCCGTTTTTACGATACATGAGTATAAGACATACAGCGATAGCAGCAATAGCCAGCCCTACCAATGTCCATATAAGCCACTCGGGAATATAGTCATACCACTTGCGTGGCGGATTGACTATAGATTCCATAGGATTGATGGTCTCCAGCGAGTCAAGATCTACGGGCAGAACCTTCAATGTAAGGAAGTCGCTCTCGGCTGTATCCTTACCGACTACATAACGGAACGGCGCAAAGGTGATTGTTCCCGGCTCGAATGCCTGTATCAGAATCTTATACTGATAACCGGCAGGAAATGTATCGGCTTCGACAGAGATAAAATCCACATTATTTTCGGGGCTTTCGCTTCCGGCAGCAGGAAGGTCGATAAAAGTACCTGCGCTGTTGGCATCAGCTATGTCGACAGTAATAGTGGCACGCGAGCCCATTTCTATAACGGCCGAGTCAATAGCAGCAGTCACCTTGGCATTGGCCGCCCCTACAGCAGGAGAAACCGCCAAAGCGCATGCTACAACCGATGTTTGAATGAATCTGTTCATTTGCTTGTTCTGTTTTTGAAAAGTCCCATCAGCGCTTTAACATAATCCTCGTCGGTTGCGACAGATGTGAAATTAACACGTGATTTTTTCAAAGTTTCCGACATTTGCTGCTGGCGGTCGTACCACCATTTGGCATAGGTCTTACGTACTTTGGACGAAGAAGTGTCAATCCAGCGTGTAAGCCCGGTTTCAAGATCTGTGATAAGCATCAGACCAACATCGGGCATTACAGAGTCGCGCTTGTCGTAAACCTGCACAGCCATCACATCGTGCTTATTGCGGGCAAGTGACAAAGCTTTGCTGTAATCATGCTTATCGATGAAGTCTGAGATCATAAACATGGTGCTGCGCTTGCGCATGGCATCTGTAAAGTATCGCAATGCCACATCAATATTAGTACCGCGGCTCTCGGGCTTGAAATCGAGCAATTCACGTATAATCAGCAGAATGTGCTTTCTGCCCTTTTTGGGAGGTATGAATTTCTCCACCTTGTCTGAGAAAAACAGAGCACCTATCTTGTCATTGTTCTGAGAAGCCGAGAAAGCCAGTGTGGCAGCTATTTCGGCTATCATCTCACGTTTTTCGACACCTTCGGCTCCGAATTCGCGGCTACCCGATATATCTACGAGCAGCATAACGGTAAGTTCGCGTTCTTCTTCGTAAACCTTGATGTGCGGGCGGTTGTGACGGGCAGTCACATTCCAGTCTATGTCACGGATATCATCGCCATACTGATACTCGCGCACCTCCGAGAACATCATACCTCTTCCTTTAAAGGCAGAGTGATACTCACCGGCAAAGATGTTCTGCGACAGTCCGCGTGTCTTGATTTCGATTTTGCGAACTTTTTTTAAAAGCTCTTTCGCATCCATGATCAGGGAACTTGTACCTTATCGAGAATTTCAGTAATAATTTCGTCAGTGGAGATATTATTTGCCTCGGCCTCGTAAGTAACTCCGATACGGTGACGGAGTACATCGTGGCATACAGCTATAACGTCTTCGGGCACCACATATCCGCGGCCGTGCAGGAAGGCATACGCGCGGGCTGCGCGGGCCAGGCTGATAGAGGCACGGGGCGAAGCTCCGAATCCAATGATGCCGGTGAGGTCATCAAGGCCATATTCCGACGGGAAACGTGTAGCGAAAACTATGTCGACTATGTAACGTTCGATCTTTTCGTCTACATAAATCTGATCCACCACCTTGCGTGCGTCGATGATTTCTTCGGGACGGAGCATGGGTCGTACGTTGGCGCGGCGTTCATTGGAAATATTCTGACGTATGATAATCTTTTCGTCTTCCTTGGTGGGATAGCCGATTACAACCTTCATGAGGAAACGGTCGACCTGAGCTTCAGGCAGAGGATATGTACCTTCCTGTTCGATAGGGTTCTGGGTAGCCATAACGAGGAAAGGTTCATCGAGGGGGAATGTGGTCTCACCGATTGTGACCTGACGTTCCTGCATGGCTTCGAGCAATGCTGACTGAACTTTGGCCGGAGCACGGTTGATTTCGTCGGCAAGTACAAAATTGGCAAAAATCGGACCTTTCTTAACCTGGAAAGTCTCGTTTTTAACGCTATAAATCATAGTACCGATAACATCGGCAGGCAGCAGGTCGGGGGTAAACTGTATGCGGCTGAATTGAGCGTCAATCAGGCGGGCAAGAGTTTTGATTGCAAGGGTTTTTGCCAGACCGGGTACACCTTCGAGGAGTATATGTCCGTCAGCAAGCAATGCAATCAGCAGGGATTCAACCAGATGCTTTTGTCCTACAATGACCTGATCCATCCCGTGGGTTATGATGTTAATGAAATCGCTTTTTGACGCCACAAGGGCATTGAGAGCACGAATGTCTACTGATTCACTCATAAGTGTTGCAGTTATTAAGGTAAATTTATTATTTTCACAGAATATCATTATAGCCGGTATCGGCTAAATCGAATACAAAATTACGATTATAACAACGAAAGCGTTAACAAGGAATGTTAAAATTATCTATTTTACCTTTAAAGGCTTGAATGATTAACATTTTTTGGCTATTCATATAAATATGTAAACATAAAAAAACCGGAAAAGCTAATCTTCCGGTTTTTCATATTTGTTCAGAATTTATATTTCTTAGCCAGCTGATTGAGAAGTTTACGAGCTTTGGCATCGGTCTGTTCTTTAGTTGCTTCCTCAAAACTTTCACGTGCCGGAATCAGCACTCTGGTCCCCGGTCTTACCTGATTGGGATTGCCAAGCTGAGGATTGGCCTGATAAATGAAAATCCAATAGTTCTTGACTCCATAATGGTCGCGGGCAAGAATAGACAGGTATCTCGATGATGTGATGGTATCATATACAGGCTCGGCAGCTTTGGCAGGGGCTTGTTCGGCCGGCTTGGCGCTTTCTTTCACCTCTTCGGCAGCTTCATTCTGTGCCACGGCCTGATGCTCAACCACAGGGATTGTATCAGCCTTAACTTCCTGAACAGGATCAGCGTCGGCCAACAAATCAGTATCTTCAAGCAACAGGGCGGTATCATCGTCGGGCAACTCGTATGCCTGCATCGTCTTTCCTGCGAAATAACCGCCTATCAAGCCTATGATAAGACCTATCAGCACTCCAAGCACAAGCCACATCGCATGGCCCGATGAATTACGGGATGCCGACTGTGCCGGGTGATTATGTGAATAATCTCTATGTCGTAATTTCCTGTAACCCGGTGCCTGAGCATATCGCCTTGTATCCTCTTTTTGCTCTGCTGCATGATTCTCATCATCCGGTTTTTCTGCAAGCCCATTTTCAACAGGCGCAGTTTCAGCTTCTTCTTCCTCTTCAGGTTTGGCCACCTCTACAGTACCGGCTTCATCAAGTACAGGCTCAGGTGCCGTTGCCGGCTCTTGCTCGGGAACCACGGGCGCCGGAACTTCAGCTGTCTCGACAACCTCGTCATTTTCCACCGAATCTTCTTCTGATTGTATTGGTTCAGTCTGTACTTCAGCCTCAGGCTGTGCGGGTTCTTCAATTTCATCTACAGGCTCAGATACAATGGGCTGTTCCGGCTCTGAAACCTCTATAACTTGGTCTTCCTGAGGTTCGGGAACCTGCTCTTCTACAACTGCCGCTTGCTCGATGGCAGGAGTATTGACATTCTCAATCTCTGCTACAGCATCATCATTTAATGTTACCGCAGAAAAAGCGCTGAATGGCTCATTGGCAATTGCGGCCAAATCGGCATCAGCTTTGAACAGAACGGGATTAGCGCTGTCGTCGCTTCGCACAAATTCACCTATGCCGTCAATCTTGACAGTTTCGCCATCTGCAAGACAATTCTCCACGTACGCAAACAAATCATGCAAGAAACGACGTGCAGTAGCCGGACTCACCGAAGCACCTTCAGCGATCAGGCTTATAAGACGCGGCAGATTTATAGTTTCTTTATTCATTTGTTTTATTCAGGCGTTTACGCAGCATTGCCGCGGGATGAAATTCAACCACGACCTGTGGCGGTAAGAGCAATCGCTTACCGGTCACACGGTCGTTTACAATTTCTTCATCATACTTTACTGCTTCGAATGTTCCAAACGAAGGTATGGCGACCGCCGAAAGCGAGGTCGCGCTGTTGCGAACCACGTTGGCGAAGGATTCGAGCATCTGATTTACCCGATGCGGATCCTCGCCAAGAGATTGCGACAAATGTTGGATGAGAGATTTCAATGTCTTGAGGTAAAAAAGAGTTTTCCTACAGATTCTTATCAATAAGCTCGTGCAATAATCACGCGACGTTTTGAGGGCTTGCCTGTAACCATGCAAACGCCTTCTTCTTCCTCTCCGTCGAGAGGTATACAACGTATGGTTGCCTTGGTTTCAGCCTTGATAAGTTCTTCAGTCTCGGGAGTGCCGTCCCAATGGCAGAGGAAGAAGCCGCCGTTTTCGATTTCTTTCTTGAATTCATCATAAGAATCAACTTTCTTCACACGGCTGTCGCGCATCTTGAGAGCCTTGTCATATATGTTCTGCTGAATTTCTTCAAGTAAAGCTTCGATTGATTCAGGCAGACCGGCAATCTGGAGCTGCGACTTTTCGAGAGTATCGCGGCGCATAACTTCAATGGTACCGGCTTCAATATCGCGGGCACCGATAGCAAGGCGCACGGGAACGCCCTTGAGCTCATAGTCGGCAAACTTGAAGCCGGGACGCTTCTTGTCATCGTCATCAAACTTGACACTGATGCCCTTGGCTGCGAGTTCTTCGATAATGGGAGTGATGGTTTCTGTGATTTTAGCAAGCTGTTCTGCGTTCTTGAAAATAGGAACAATCACTACCTGAATGGGAGCGAGGTGGGGAGGAAGCACCAGACCATTGTCGTCGGAGTGAGCCATGATAAGGGCACCCATCAGACGGGTTGAAACGCCCCACGAGTTAGCCCATACATATTCAGGCTTGTTTTCCTTATTGACAAAAGTCACATCAAATGCTTTGGCAAAGTTCTGACCAAGATTGTGGGAAGTACCGCTCTGCAGAGCCTTGCCGTCCTGCATCATGGCCTCGATGGTATATGTGTTGAGTGCGCCGGCAAAACGTTCGGTCTCGGTCTTTACACCTATAACTACGGGGAGTGCCATGTACTTGCGGGCGAACTCGGCATAGAGGTTGATCATCTGCACGGTACGGGCTTCGCTCTCTTCAGCGGTAGCGTGTGCGCAGTGGCCTTCCTGCCAGAGGAATTCAGATGTGCGCAGGAACATGCGTGTACGCATTTCCCAACGCATCACATTAGCCCACTGGTTGCAAATAATGGGGAGATCGCGGTATGAATGAATCCAGTTTTTGTATGTACCCCAGATGATGGTTTCTGAAGTAGGACGAACGATGAGTTCCTCTTCAAGACGAGCCTCGGGGTCAACGATCACACCTGTTCCGTTGGGGTCGTTCTTAAGACGATAGTGTGTAACTACGGCACATTCTTTGGCAAATCCCTCAACGTGCTCAGCTTCGCGACACAGGAATGACTTCGGTATAAGCAGGGGGAAATATGCATTTTTAACACCGGTGCGCTTGAACATCTGGTCGAGAGTCTGCTGCATCTTTTCCCAGATAGCATATCCGTAAGGCTTGATTACCATACATCCACGTACTGCCGACTGCTCTGCAAGATCTGCCTTAACTACCAGTTCATTGTACCATTGTGAATAATTTTCCTGACGCTTAGTCAAGTGTTGAAGTTCTATTGCCATTATTTTAGAAATATGATAGTTTTTTATATGTTCTTGTTATGTTCCGCAAAGTTAGTAAAATATTTTGGAATTGCATTGGAAAAGCCGCTCCTATATTTTCACACCGGCAAGGCGCAACAAGCCCTTATCCGGAACTATATACATCTCAACCCGTCGGTTGACCGCCCTACCCTGACGCGAGGTATTTTTATCAATCGGCTCGTCCTTGCCTATGCCGTAAGGTATGACATTTGTATCAATCTCACCGGCCATTTCCCACAGGATGTCGTCGATGGCATTGGCTCGCGCAGCCGAGATTGAATCGGCATAAACAGAGTCGCCGGTATCATCGGTGTGTACTGCCACTATCAGTTTATAGTTCGAGGGTTCGCGTGTAACGACACCCAGCGAGCGGAATTTATCTTTTACAGACGGTTTCAGTTCCACCGAACAAGGGGAGAAAAGATCTGAAGCCTGAATGACAATTTTCAGCACCTCGCCCTGACGCATAGACTTGGCATTAAAGCCGTTCTTGTTGAGATGTCTGCGCAGGTTGTCCATGGTGGCTACAACATACTGCTTCGCTTTTTTGGGGACTGCGGGTGTGGCTATATTCTCGTCGAGCCTGAGTTCAAGCACATCGACTTCTTGTTCTTCGGCATACACATAGTTGCCTCCGAACCCTAAGAGCATTATAAATGCGGTGAAGAGGGAGATTAAAGAACGCATTTTGTTAACAGTTTAAATATCAAGAGATTCTTCGTATTCTATATACGCATTTACAAAAGCCGGGACATCCTCGGGAGCAAGCTTGGCGCCCTTGTCTTTTTTGAGCATACGTACAATATAGCTCAAAAGATCGTCAATATCAAGGTCGTCGTCAGCATCGTCCAGTTCGATATCGAGCATCCCGTTTGCTTCGTAATAATCATATATCAGATCAATGAGATTAAGCAACTCATCATCGTCGGTATATTTGGCCGACAATTCAGGCGACACATGCGAACGCATGAACTTTACGGCATCATTTTCATCAAATTCCATAATTCAGCTATTAAGATCGAGTAGACCTGCAGGCAGCTCCATCGATATGGTTTTTAAATCTTTATTTATATCAGTAATCATTTCTTCGGCAAAGGGCACATAGATTATGTTGCCTTTGTCGGACTTCACTATAAGGAGTATATTGGCAGTGGTATCATCCACACCATCAATCACACCTATCTCCTCGTCGTCAGCCAGGAGTTTGTAACCCTCAAGGTCGTAAAGATAGAATCCGTCTTCCTCGTCGGTTATATCCTCGGGCAGTTCGGCTGCTATGGCATAAATGTCCTGATTTGAAAAAACAACCGCATCTATTTCCGAATCAACACCATCGAGCTTGATAAGCCACGAGGAGGCACTGCGACGCCTGAAACTGTCTATGAAAAAAGGAACATAGATGCCTTCAATATCAAGGATAATACACCTTAATTCAGACGGCTCTATATCATAATCAAACGTAGCCGTGAGTTCGCCCTTGATTCCGTGTGGTTTATGGAACGAACCAATTTCAAGTAATGATTCCTTTTTAATCATTTTTTCTTTTTCTTCTTACCTGCGACAGGAGCTATGGCAAATTCATGAAGGTGCATTTCTTCGGGCTTTATGTTTATGACTCCATCAGTCATTTCATAAAGGTCCTTGAATATTTTCTCATCGTCAACGCCCTCGGGGTTAACGGCCAGCTGAAGCTTTTTCATGTGATTGGCAAGCAGGACTACAAGGGCATCTCGTTCCTCACCCGGCTCCATCTTTGCCATCTCGCTTATCATCATTTCAAGCAGGCAGCCGTAGATGCGACGGCGAGCCTGACCGCTGCCTATGGCCACGGGTTCGGGCTTAGAAGAAAACTCCTCGGGATGCACCAGCTCAAAAGGCAGATCAACGTCAAGCTTGAAATCGCTCATTATGGCCAGGTGATCCCACAGCTTACGGCGCTGTGCAGCCGGAGAGCCCTGCGATGGGAAAAGTATGCACATAGCATCAACAATAGAGCGGGCGCAACGTGTGCGCTCTGCCCTGTCCTCAATCTGCAGGCAGTGATCCAGCATGTTCTGAATATTTCGTCCATATTCAGGCAGGATAAGGTTATCGCGGTGATTATTATATGTAAGCATAATAAAATTCGGTTGAAAAACTGGAAAATTGTAATAACAGGTCTAACTGCCACAACATATTTTGATGCACAAAGTTAAGAAAAAAATCACAAACGCCGTTTGCTAATCAAATTAAAAGTTGTAACTTTGCACCATATTTTTTCCAAATGGAGATTATTATGTCAATCAAAGCCCCGCACGCTGCCATATCGACGGTCAATCCGGACCGGAGAAAAGCTCGCATCGCGGGTTTTCTCATTATATAAACCATGACTCTCTTCAACTATAAACCGCTGTTCCATGTATGCCGGCCTGCATCAATAAAGTCGCCGTCATAGAACAGTGCCCGCCGCTATATATGCAATATCCAATTAATAACTATAAATAAGGAAAAAGATGTCATCTTTGCGATTCAAAGTTGTGGAAGAAGCCTCAGACCACAAGGCTATTCCTGTTGAAGCCCCTTCTGAGAGAACAGAAGCCTACTTCGGCAAGGCAGTATTCAACCGTAAGAAAATGTATGAATACTTACCTAAGGAAACTTACGAAGCCCTTATAACCGCTATCGAAGACAAACAGCCCATATCACGCAAACTTGCCGACAGCGTTGCAGAAGGCATGAAACGCTGGGCAATAGACAATGGAGCCCGCCACTACACCCACTGGTTCCACCCGCTCACCGACGGCACTGCCGAGAAGCATGACGCTTTCATAGAACACGACGGTAAAGGTGGAGTTGTTGAAGAGTTTTCAGGCAAACTTCTTGTACAGCAGGAACCTGATGCATCTTCATTCCCCAACGGTGGTATACGCAATACATTTGAAGCCCGCGGATACTCGGCGTGGGATATATCATCGCCGGCATTTATCCTCAACGGCACACTCTGCATCCCCACCATCTTCGTATCATATACCGGCGAGAGCCTTGACTACAAGACTCCTCTTCTGCGTGCGCTCAACGCAGTAGACCGTGCGGCCACCGACGTTGCCCGTCTTTTCGACCCCAAGGTTCAGCATGTAATTTCATATCTCGGATGGGAACAGGAATACTTCCTGGTAGACGAAGCTCTTTTCTCAGCCCGTCCCGACCTTGTGCTCACAGGCCGCACACTGATGGGTCACGAAAGCGCAAAGAACCAGCAGCTCGAAGACCACTATTTCGGTGCAATTCCTTCGCGCGTAGAGGCTTTCATGCGCGACCTCGAACTCGAAGCTCATCGTCTTGGTATCCCCGCCAAAACATGCCACAACGAAGTAGCGCCAAACCAGTTTGAACTGGCTCCGATATATGAGGAAACCAACCTTGCCAACGACCACAACCTGCTTATCATGAAGGTGATGGCTGAAGTTGCCCGCCGACACAATTTCTGTGTTCTGCTTCACGAAAAACCTTTCTCGGGCATAAACGGTTCAGGTAAACACAACAACTGGAGTCTCGGCACCGACCGTGGTACCCAGCTGTTTGCTCCCGGCAAAACACCTCAGGACAACTTGCGCTTCCTCACATTTATTATAAATGTCATGGCAGCCGTGTACAATCACAACGCCCTTCTCAAAGCCTCTATCATGTCGGCTACCAACGCCCACCGTCTTGGCGCCAACGAAGCTCCTCCTGCCATCATCTCGATATTCTTCGGAAGCTCGGTTAGCGGTATTCTCGACAAACTCGAGAACACGACTCCCGAGGAACTTTCAAACCTTGCTTTGAAGGGCGAACTCTCGATGGGTCTTGCCCAGATACCCGAGCTGCTTCTTGACAATACCGACCGCAACCGCACATCTCCATTTGCCTTTACCGGAAACCGATTTGAATTCCGTGCAGTAGGTTCTTCAGCCAATTGCGCTTCTGCAATGATTGCGCTCAATGCAGCTGTGGCCGACCAGCTTTCGAAATTCTACACCGAAGTAAAGAAACGCATGGATGACGGCGCAAAGCTCGAAGATGCGCTTCTTGCCGAATTGCGCCTGCTGTTGAAGACTTGCAAATCAATAGTATTCGACGGTAACGGTTATTCAGAAGAATGGAAAGAAGAGGCGGCACGCCGAGGCCTTGATTGCGAGACATCTGCTCCGCGTATATTCGATGCCTACCTGAGTCCTCTCTCAATAGGAATGTTTGGACGTACCGGAGTATTCTCACCTGTTGAACTTGAAGCACGAAACGAAGTGAAATGGGAAATGTACACCAAGAAGGTACAGATTGAAGCACGTGTGCTCGGCGACCTCGCTCTCAACCATATAATCCCCGTAGCTACCCGCTACCAGTCATTCCTTGTTGACAACGTGGTAAAACTGAAGGAACTCTTCCCCGGAGTGAAAGGCGCCAAGGTTGTGGCCCACGACCTTGATACTATCGAAAAGATCTCGCACCACATGGACATCATCAAAACCGAGACCGACCGTATGGTAGAATCAAGAAAAGCCGCCAACCGCATACAGAGCGAACGCCTCAAGGCAATAGCCTATCATGACAACGTAGTTCCGGCAATGGAAACCATCAGGTATCACATCGACAAACTCGAGCTGATGGTAGACAACGAAATGTGGCCTCTGCCCAAGTACCGCGAACTTCTTTTCATACGATAAACGTTTCAGATTCAATACGCCCCTTTTACCCGGGGCGTATTGAATTTTTACTTTGTTAATTGATGGAACCTCTAAAGCACGAATGCGGTGTAGCTCTAATCAGACTGCGCAAGCCGCTGGAATATTACAAAAAGAAATACGGAACATATACGTACGCGCTCGACAAGCTGTATCTGCTTATGGAAAAACAGCACAACCGTGGCCAAGAGGCCGCAGGTGTGGGTGTCGTAAAACTTGATGCGCCTCCCGGCCATGAGCTGATCTTCAGGGAAAGAGCTTTGGGAAAAGACGCCATTCAAGAGATATTCTCAAATATAGGAGCGGAGATAGGTTCTGATGTCAATTCATATCCGGCTGATGAAGTCAGCCGTTTCGCGCCCTATATCGGTCAGGTGTATTTAGGTCACCTGCGTTACTCCACCACCGGCAAGAGCGGTATCAGCTACGCGCATCCGGTATTGAGACGCAACAACTGGCGCTCGCGCTCGCTGGTGCTTTGCGGAAACTTCAACATGACAAATGTCGATGAGATGTTTGAACGGATTGTCAATTCAGGTCAACATCCCCGCCGATACAGCGACACCAGCATGATTCTCGAGCAGTTAGGTCTGGCTCTTGACAAAGAAAATCACCGTCTGTACAGAGAGTTGCGCGATACACTTGAAGACCCTGAGCTGGCCAACGAAATAGAGAACCGACTTGATATCGGAGCCGTTATCGAAAAAGCAGCCAAGCAGTGGGATGGGGGTTATGTGATGTGCGGTGCCACAGGTTCGGGCGATATGTTCGCTCTCCGCGATCCACACGGCATCCGACCTGCATTTTATTATTTCGACGATGAGATAGTTGTGCTCGCGTCAGAACGTCCGGTGATTCAAACCGTTTTCGACCTTCCTTCGGCATCGGTAAAAGAGCTCAATCCCGGTGAAGCCTTGTTGGTAAACAAAGCCGGCGATGTAGCCCTAAAACAATTATTGCCCGAAGGAACAAACAAGCGATGCTCATTTGAACGCATATACTTCTCACGCGGCTCCGACGCCGACATATATCGCGAACGCAAAGCCCTCGGTGCGGCACTCGCTCCTCAACTGATGGAAATGGTTGACGGTGATACCGCTCACACCGTGCTGTCTTGTATACCCAATACGGCAGAAGCGGCCTTTTTCGGCATGGTACAGGAATTCTCCAATCTGTTCAACAAACACCGCGCGACTCGCATAGAGCAGATGATAGACTCAGGCACAGCCGACCATGACGCCATCAATAGTATTCTGTCAGAAAAGATACGATTTGAAAAAATAGCGGTAAAGGATGTGAAGATGCGCACCTTCATAGCCGAGGGCTCATCGCGCAACGACCTTGCAAAGCACGTGTATGATGTGACTTACGGCACCGTGACTCCCGGTGTTGATACCCTTGTGGCCATAGACGACTCAATAGTGCGAGGTACAACTCTGCGCCAGTCAATCCTGCGTCAGCTCGACCGACTGTATCCCAAGCGCATCATCATTGTAAGCTCCTCGCCACAGGTACGTTATCCCGACTACTATGGTATTGACATGAGCTCACTGTCGCAGTTCATTGCATTCCATGCCGCAATCAGGCTACTTAAGCTTAGAGGTATCGACAACGTCATACATGAGACATACAAGGCATGCGTTGCCCAAAGAGCCCTCCCCGCAGCAGACAGGCATAACTGCGTAAAGGCCATATACGCTCCGTTTACCGATGCCGAGATATCACAATCTATAGCAGACATCCTGGTTGAAGGTGCCTACCCGGCATTCAATGCCAGGATTGATATACTCTATCTGAGCCTCGAAGGGCTTCACAAAGCCATACCTGATCATCCCGGCGATTGGTACTTCTCGGGCGACTACCCTACTCCGGGCGGAAACCGACTTGTAAACGAGGCATTCATCGACTGGTACGAATCAACTCATATCTTACGATAAAACGTTGATTTGGCAGTATACATTCTCTCGAATTGTGTTAAAGAGCATTACTCTTTATACATGAATTGATTGCATCAATGTTTTTTTATCAGATTTTTTTGTCCGCAGCAAAAAAATTGCTAAATTCGCATTGCTTAAGAGTTTGTAAAAAGACTAAAAGACAATTTGTGACTACTAATATCATCAAAACAAAATGAAGCTTACTTTAAATATCAATTACCGGACCAACTGGGGCGAGAACCTATGGGCCGTGTTGTTGACACCTGAGGTACAAGCGGTTCCCCTTACGCTTGAAGGTGCGGAACATTGGCGCGCTCAGATTGAGATTCCTGAAGATAAGGATGGCTTTACAAAGATAGATTACCGTTACGAGGTACGTAATGATAATATGCCTGCCAAGACCGAATGGGGAAAAGCGAGACATCTTGAGACCCGAACTTCGTCGGTTGAATGCTATGACCGTTGGCAGGATCGTCCATGGGATGAGCCTTACTACGCCTCAGCTTTCACCGACAGTATCTGCCGCAGAGTATCGAAGTCTGATTCCGGCCAATCAATGCCGGCAAAGGGATTTGTGACATTCGAGGTCAGCGCACCCATGCTGCGTCCCGATTGGCACCTGGCTATATGTGGCGAGGCTCAACAGCTTGGTGGCTGGGACACATCAAAGGCCGTTGCGATGAGCGATGCCCGCTATCCGGTGTGGTCTGCCAACGTAAAGGCCGAAGGTCTTGGCGAAGGCTCTCTGTATAAATTCCTGATAATCGACAGCAAAGGCGAGGTCGTAGCCTGGGAAAACGGCGACAACCGCATGCTCGATGCCACTCCCGCCGCCAACACCGCCACTGTATTTGCCGGAATGCGTCTGATCAATCCCCTCGGATTGTGGCGTGGTGCAGGTACTGCAATCCCTGTTTTCTCGCTGCGCTCTGAAGAAGACTTCGGTGTAGGCGATTTTGCCGATATCAAAGCAATGATTGACTGGTGCAAGGCTACAGGTCAGAAATTCCTGCAGATTCTTCCCATCAACGATACCACAATGACCCATACATGGCAGGATTCATATCCGTATAACGCAAACTCATGCTTTGCGCTTCATCCCATGTATCTGCGTCTTGAACAACTCGGAGTACTCGCCGACCGCAAGCGCCGCACATACTTCGAGAACCTAAAGAGTGAGCTGAATGCCCTCGACAAGATTGACTACGAACGTGTGAACGCTGCCAAAATAGAGTATTTCAAGGAAATATTCGAGCAGGAAGGCGCTCGTACAATCGCATTGCCCGAATACAAGAAGTTTGTGGAACGCAACCACGATTGGCTGATGCCATACGCTGCTTTCTGCGTACTGCGCGACCGTTTCAACACGCCCGAATTCTCAAATTGGGGCGAATATGCCGAATACGACAACGATAAAATCGAAGCTTTTATCGAAGCAAACCGCAAAGAGATAGACTATGTTTGCTACCTCCAGTATCATCTCGACAAGCAGATGCGCGAGGTGCACGAATATGCAAAGTCAAACGGTATAGCCATCAAGGGTGATATTCCAATCGGTATATCCCGCGACAGCGTGGACGCATGGATCTATCCTCGTCTGTTCCACATGGATTGCCAGGCGGGTGCGCCGCCGGATGATTTCTCGGTTCTGGGACAGAACTGGGGCTTCCCCACATACAACTGGGAAGAAATGTCAAAAGACGGCTTCGCATGGTGGAAAGCCCGCTTCACCAAGATGAGCGAGTATTTCGACGCCTACCGCATTGACCACGTGCTCGGCTTCTTCCGTATATGGCAGATTCCTTACAAGCAACTGCACGGACTTCTTGGCATTTTCAATCCCGCGCTGCCTATGAGCGAGGACGAAATGCGCAACAATTTCGATTTCTGGATTGATGTAGACCTGTACACCACACCCTATATCATGGATAGTTTCCTGCACGACTTCTTCGGTCCTTATACCGACGAGGCTCGCAAGACATTCATGTACAGCGTAGGCTACGGACGCTACAAGCTTAAAGATCCCTACAACTCACAGCGTGCGGTGGCCGAGTATTTTGCCACTCTCGAAAAAGATGAGAAAAACACTCGTCTGTGCAACGGCCTCCTCGGTTTGATTGATCAGGTGCTGTTTATAGAAGATCCTACCGAACCGGGCAAGTTCCATCCACGTATTTCGGCGCAGTACACCTATACATACCGCGCACTCAACGATTACGAGAAATGGTGCTTCGACAGATTGTATAACGACTTCTTCTATCATCGTCACAACGACTTCTGGTATGGCAAAGCCATGTGGAAGCTCCCGGCATTGATTGATTCAAACCCCATGCTTACATGCGCCGAAGACCTCGGCATGATTCCTGCTTGCGTGCCTGCCGTTCTGAGCCAGCTCGAAATCCTCACGCTTGAAATTCAGCGTATGCCCAAGGATCCGGCAACACCTTTCGGCAACACATGGAGCTATCCGTACTACAGTGTATGCACAACATCAACCCACGACATGGGTGGCATACGCGCATGGTGGGAAGATGATCGCCGCCGCTCGGCCGACTACTACCGTCAGGTACTTCATCTCGAAGGCGAACCTCCATACTTCGCAGAACCATGGCTGTGTGAGAAGATTCTGATGCTCAACTCGCAGTCGCCCTCGATGCTCTGCATCATTCCTTTGGCCGACTGGCTGTCGATGGACGGCGACCTCCGTCGCAAAAATCCTGCCGATGAGCTTATAAACATCCCGGCCAATCCACGCCACTACTGGCGCTACCGCATGCACCTGACACTCGCAGAGCTGCAAAAAGCCACCGGCTTTAACGACAAACTCAAAAAACTGATTACAGACAGCAATCGTTAATAAACAATAGCGATATACTACAATGAAGTGACTCCCGAATGTGTTTTCTGACCTTCGGGAGTCTCTTCACTTTTTATGCGGCTCGCTCTTTTTTATTAACAAACATTAATACACATATTCCGTCGATTTTGGGAATTTTCGGTCTTTATAGCAGAGATTAAAAATAACTACGTGAACAAACAGCTTGACATACATACACGGCAAATGCTTGGCGAAGTGATAGAGGCAAATCTCAATTATCTTGTACGCTTCGCTACAATACGAATTGGCAATAAAGCCGATGCCGAAGATATTGTACATGAGGCTATAAAGAAATTTTTGGAAGTTGACATTTCAAAAATAAAGCAAAATAGCTTCAAAATGTATTTGTTCCGCATTGTATATAATCTCTGCAAAGATTATTTCCTTACAGGGCAAAACGTAAGACATCTTACAGACGCTGATACCGGAATCCCCGACACATCCGGCTATGACAATCCGGATATCGAAGAAATCGAAAGACTGAATGGCTTGCTCGACAACCTCCCCGAAAGAGAAGCTGAGGTTATTAGAATGAATGTTATGGATGAACTCTCTTTCGTTGAAATCAGTCAGATTCTCTCGACTCCTGCATCTACATTGAAATCCCGTTTCAAATCGGGAATGGATAAACTAAGAAATCAATATCTAAGAAAACAATAGTCATGGATGAATACAACGACATAAAGGATCTGCTGAAACCTCGCCGTGACTTTGCGGCTTCCGATGAGTTGCGCTACAGAATAGGCGCAACCCTTGATTCCCATACCCGTAAAAGGCGACATCTAAGGTGGATATGGGGGTTGGGGACATCCTGTGTCGCCGCCGCCATGTTGATATTGATTCTCATACCAACGGGAATGTCAGCAAAAGAGATTCTAACCGCAACTCTTAGCACATTGCTGAATACAGGTGGGATTGAAATGACCGTGGAAGTACGGACACGCCCTATGGAAAATTTCAGATACATAAATTTATCTGACGATTTCGTTATACATGACATATCAATTGCCAAATCAGAATCCAATTTATCATGGCGTATTGACAAAGGCGGCCGCACCGCAACCGGTGATAAGAATGTTATTTACAACTGGATTGACCAACTTAATATCGGTTGGCGTACGGTTAATGCATCCCCCGATGAAATACTTGGGGAAATGGCAATCTTGCTGACACCTGAAAAGATTCTTGAATCAGAGTTGCAAAACTGTATAAATCACACTGATGCCGGCTATAAACTGCAAAAAAAAGGTGATGAAATAACCCTTACCGTACATTCCCGGCCCCGGGGCAATTTCAGCAATCCCTATATGTTGAACACATCTGTTGCCGAATCGGAGAATATACGCCGTTATGTTATTGACGCATCTACCATGCATCTGAAATCGGCTTCTGTAAACTTAATAAACGACAAGAAAGAAACAGAAGTATTGAAAATCACAAAAATAGTGTACAGAAATCCGGAAGCAAACCTGACTGTTCTCCCCTCGGATATTAAGTTTATTGATTTGTCGTATAACAATTTGCAAGGTCTTACCGGGCTTACTGCTACCGAAGCCGCTTCTGCATTTCTCAATGCCTTGGAATCATGGAATGTGGCAATCCTTGACAACGCTGTTGACGCTAACATTAAGAACGGAATGTATGAGAAAGACCTCAAAGGCTCTGTTCTTGTATCGGTTGGTAAATCGTTCACCTCAGGCAACGAAGGCACTACATTCGTCCCTTACGAGCTGCGGACTCACAACGGCACTTACAAACGACATAACCTTGCATTGCAGAAAAGCAGTCAAGGTGGCTGGATAGTGGTTGGAGGTCTATAGTTAACATCATTATTTCATAATAACATGTCATTAAATCATTTAATGGCGGGGCTGATGCTCTGCCTCACCTTTCACACGCTTTACGCATCGGTCCAATCAGACGACTCTGCTTCTGTTTGTCTTGAAGAAATTGTAGTAAAAGCGTTCCCCAAAAAGGCAAAAATAACATCAGACGGGTTTGAAATAAAAATTGCAGGAACTTATCTCGCAAATTCAGGTACGGCCCTCGATGTACTTGGCAAAATGCCATTTGTGTCAAAGACCGCTTCAGAACTCGAGGTTATTGGCAAAGGTAAACCGATTGTCTATGTTAACGGCAGGCAGATTCGAGACCAATCGGAACTTGAACAACTCGCTTCTTCCGAAATTAAGAGTGTTGATGTAGTGACATCACCCGGTGCCCGTTACAACTCATCTGTCAATGCTGTCATACGAATTACAACCATTGCACCCGTCGGTGAGGGATTCTCATTCAACGACCGCACAACCATAGGCTACAAACGCTATGCCTATCTTTTTGAGCAAGCCAATCTCAACTTCCGGAAAAATGGCTTCGACCTTTTCGGTATGCTGAATTACGAAAATTATCGCGAGTGTCCTCGTTTTGATAATATTAAAACTCAGCATCTTAAATCAGGAACCGTGTATCAAAGCAGCTACGGCAAAGATTTCACCAAATACCCCGTGTATGAAGGTAAGGCTGGTATCAACTATAATTCAAACAATCAATATGTTGGCTTTTATTACGATTTCGCCTATCGTCCGGCAAAAGGCAGCAGCTGCACGTTCACATCAAGACTTCTCAACTCCGTACTTGATGATGAACTGAAATACAATGGAAACAATCAACGGCACAACCGTCAGCACCTCATTAGCGCATATTATACAGGCAAATCGGGTAAATGGCAATTGACGGCTAACCTTGATGCTTTATGGCAGATAAACAACCGGTCAACAAATGAGAACGAAACATCAGTTTTCAATTCCGCACGTATCTTCACTACCGATAACCATGTTGATAATCGCCTGTTGGCGGGTAATATAACCGCAGCTCTACCGGTATGGAAAGGCGATCTGCATTTCGGAGCCGAGTTAAGCGATATTCTCCGCAAAGACCTATACCTGTCTGACGCAGAATTCATAAGCGACAACGATACCGAAATCCGAGAAACCACATCAGCAATATTTGCCGAAATGTCACAGACTTACGGAAAAGTTTCGGTATCGGCAGGTCTTCGTTGTGAGTACACAGACTCAAGATATTTCCTTTGGGGCGAGAAAAAAGACGATCAAAGCAGAAAATACCTAAATATCGCTCCCAATATATCAGTACGTATTCCCACAGGTAGTGTAACTACCAATCTCTCCTATATGCGTAAAACATCGCGACCCGCTTTTGAACAACTCAGCAGCGCTGTCCGATATCTCGACCGTTACAGCTATGAATCAGGTAATCCCAATCTTAAACCGATATATCGTGATTATATAACTTTGTCAAGTTCATGGCGCGATATATCCATGGAACTCACTTACTGTTCAACTAAAAATTATTTCTTGTGGCAGACAACACCGTATCCCGTAAACCCCGATATGACATTGTTGAAAATGGAGAATATGCCAAGCTATAATACATTTGATGCGTTCGCCAATTACTCACCTTGTTTCTTCTCAATATGGCGGCCGGTATTCATGGCCGGTGTCATAATGCAGGATTTCAAACTGAATCATAACGGAGCTGAAATGGTGTTGAACAAACCATTGGGCATATTCCGTTTCAATAACGCAATTCATCTGCCTTGGGAGTTGTGGATCAACGTAGATTTATCAGCGCAAACATCGGGCAACGGCGACAACGTTTATCTAAAGAGTCGTTGGAATTGCGACCTTGGAGTATACAAATCATTTGACAACAATGCCTGGAGCATGAAACTTCAACTTAACGACGTATTCAACACATATCGTGAGCAAATGACCTTATATGATGTGTCAAGCACCATGCGTGTAAGAAAAATATACGATACTCGCGACCTGTCGCTGACTATCCGCTACAACTTCAATGCCGCCCTTTCACGCTACAAAGGCCGCGGAGCAGCCAACGCCGAAAAAGATAGACTCTGATGCCGGCAGCACATCTGTGATTACAAACGAAAAAGACCGGTAGCCCGAATTACGGGTCGCCGGTCTTCAATATATTTTTTGAAATTTACTGTGATTTCAAAGAATAATCATTTATTCAGCGGAATAAACAGCCTTGTGGGTGGCGGGGGTCAGGGCTTCGTCGGTTGCGTGCTTGGCAAAATCGCCTTCGGTTGATACAAATGTCCAGTCAACCTCATCCTGGCGCTTCAGGTCGCCGATGAAGAAGGCCTCGGCCTGCGGCGAACCTACAATCACAAGTCTTTTCACTCCGGCTTCGCGGGCGGCATGCACCATACGCCCGTAGTTCTCGAGCACGAATGAGTTCTCGTCGTGATTGCTCTGGTCATCATCAAAAGTCATGATGACTGTGTCGTAACCGGTAAACAGACGGCACAGACGATCTTTGTCGTATACATCGAGCAACGATGCGGTGAGCTGTGTGCTGGTGTCCATCAGACGTTCGGGATTGTTGACGTAGGCATTTACAGTGACGCCTTTATGAAGAAGGTAAGAGAGTACTTCAGACAATACATGACCATTAAGGCCGGTAACAGCAATTTCTTTCATAGCTATATGTTAGTTGAATGTTATTTTATAATCTTTAATCTGATTAATTAACAATTCAGAAAGCTGCTTGTTTGAAAGTATGCCTAATTTTATCTTAAATTTTTAATTATCTTTGAAACAACTCCCCATACCGTAAACTCATCGTTATCAGAAATTGTGATGGGTTCGAATTTGTCATTTGCAGGCTTCAGCAAAATCTTGCCGAAGTCTTTCTGAGACAGATCAATATATTTAACGGTAAATTCCCCGTTGATAAAAGCTACAACAATATCGCCGTGCCGTGGTGTCAAAGCTCTGTCGATAACAAGTATATCGCCCTCGTCGATTCCTGCGTCAATCATCGACACCCCTACAACACGCGCATAGAAAGTAGCGGCCGGGTGGCTTATCAGATCTCTGTTGAGATCAAGGCTCCGGTCTATATAGTCCTGAGCCGGCGATGGAAAACCGGCTCTGATACCTCCGTCAGCGTAAGGCATAGAGAGAACTGTATGCAAGTCGCTGCTGTATATCTCTATCTCTTTCATATTGCAAATTTAACCAATATATTTGGAATCCCGAAAAAATTGCCTAATTTTGAAGCATAATGTGGGGACTGATTGACTGTGACAATTTCTTCTGCTCCTGCGAGCGAGTTTTCCGCCCTGACCTTGAGCGGACTCCCGTCGTTGTGCTCAGCAATAACGACGGTTGCGTTGTGGCTCGCTCCAAGGAAGTTAAGAAGATGAATATTCCCGAGGGGCTTCCTTACCATGAGATGCTTCAGCAGTATCCCGACAGTGGTATAGTGGCTTTTTCATCAAACTACAGTCTGTACGGCGACATGTCGGCCAGGGTGATGGCCGTTCTGCGCACCGAGGCTCCGGCTGTGCTTCAGTATTCCATTGACGAGGCTTTCCTTGACCTCTCGGACATGAGCTGCGACGACATAAAGGAATGGGGCGAAGCCCTGTGCCGCAAAGTCAGAAAATGGACCGGCATTCCCGTGAGCCTGGGTATTGCGCCGACCAAAACCCTTGCCAAAGTAGCATCGAGATTTGCCAAAGAATATCCCGGATATAAAAAATGCTGTGTGATAGCCACCGAAGACTAGCGCATAAAAGCACTGAGCCTTTTTCCCGTAAACAAGGTGTGGGGGATTGGCCGCAGGATAACCAAGTCGCTTGAATACTATGGCATCACCAACGCTCATGAATTTGCCGGGCGCCCCCGCAGCTGGATTCAAACCAAGTATCATATAACCGGAGTGCGTACGTGGTTGGAACTTAACGGCGAAAATGCGATTGAACTTGATGACTTGAATTCAACCACAAAAAAGAGCATAATGACAAGCCGCAGTTTTCCCGGGATGATTGACAGTCTCGACGCTTTGACTCCACACATGGCAAACTATGCAGCCCGTTGCTCGCTGAAACTCAGACGTCAGAATTCTGCTTGTTCGCTTATCACTGTCTTTGTACAGTCAAACCATTTCAGAGATGACCTCGAACAGTACGACAACAGCATGTCGCACTCATTTCCCACCGCTACAAATTCTGTTATAGAGATAGTCACCGAGGCCCTTAATCTGTTGAAAAAAATTTTCCGTCCCGGCATAAAATACAAACGGGCCGGAGTTATGGTGTCGGGAATATGCAGTGCCGATGCCATACAGCCCGACCTTTTCTATTACAATGCCGAGCAAAGCCGCAAATTCCGTAATGTATCAGAAGCTATTGATGAGATAAACCGCAGGCTCGGAATGGATATGATTACCCTGGCCTCGCAGCATTACGGCAATATCGGTGCTGATGGAAAGCCCGTGAAGTTTGTAGATGCCATAAGGCGCGCGCTCAAATCGCCCGACTATTCAACCCGCGTTAACGATTTCAAAATTAAAAGCTGATAAATAATACACTATGCCGACCGATACACTACACATAAAAAACATGGTATGCCGCCGTTGCGTGATGACTGTCGAGGATATATGCCGCGATTTGGGTATAACGGATTCCAAAGTTACATTGGGAAGTGTAAGTTTCAATACCATACCCGATTCTGAGACCATGAAGAATTTCCACGACAGGCTAAGAGCCGTGGGGTTTGAGCCATTGAAGTCGCACGAACATATAATGCTTGAAAATATCAAGGCTGCCATACGTTATTACGCACGCCATGACCCGTCTGATATAAAATACAAATTATCAGAATTTATAAGCCGTACTATAAATTTGGATTTCCGATATGCCAGCCGTATGTTCTCATCTATAGAAGGCCGTACAATACAAAGCTACCTGATGTCGCAACGCATTGAATATGTAAAGGAACTGTTGTTTGACAACGAGCTCACGCTTGCCGAGATTGCAGACAGAGTGGGATTTTCAAGCGTGGCACACTTGTCGCGCACATTCAAAAAATCATTGGGTGTAACAATATCAGAATTCCGCAATGAAGGCTCACGCACAGGGATTGACGAATTATGAGACATGTACAATAGTGCAACAATCCATGCGAATGTTGTAACACGGCAATTATGCAGATGTTGTAACTTTGCACTATGGAATTCATATACTCATTAATCAATATGCTCGCCGAAATGGCACCTTATCTGCTACTCGGCTTTTTAATTGCCGGCGTGTTATATGCTTTCGTACCCGGTAATTTCTACAGGAAACATCTTTCACGGCCCGGCGCGTGGGCGGTAATCAAGGCTGCATTGATAGGCGTGCCATTGCCATTGTGCTCATGCGGAGTGCTACCCACTGCAGTGTCGTTGCGTCGCAACGGAGCTTCGAGGGGCGCGTCCACATCGTTCCTCATAGCTACACCGCAGACCGGAATAGACTCCATTGCAGCCACATATTCCCTGTTAGGGCCGGCATTTGCCATAATCCGCCCTGTGGCTGCGCTTGTCACCGCCTTTATCGGAGGTATGGCAGTGAACCGCGAGGATAAGACTTCGGGCACCGCGTGCGACATTGAGGTAGACACCATTGATGCCCCCGCATCGGCAAGCTTCGGCAGAAGGATTCTCGACGCTTTGCGATACGGTTTTGTGGAAATGATTCAAAACATAGGCAAGTGGCTGATAATCGGCTTGGTGATAGCTGCTGCAATCACGGTGTTTATCCCCGACGGATTCTTCACCTTTTTTGCCGAATATCCCCTGCTTTCGATGATTGCGGTGGTGATAGTGGCTGTGCCGATGTATGTATGTTCCACCGGCTCTATCCCTATCGCACTATCACTGATGCTCAAAGGACTCAGCCCCGGGGCGGCATTCGTACTGCTCATGGCAGGTCCGGCAGCCAATTTTGCTTCAATCATCATAGTCAGCAAATCACTTGGCAAGAAAGCCGCAGCAATCTACCTCGGTACTATAATCATAGGCGCCATTGCAATAGGACTGTGCATAGATTATCTGATGCCGCGCGACTGGTTCACCATGCCTATGGTGGCAGGACACACCAACTGCCATCTCAACGTAGGGCTATTCTCAGGTATATGCTCATTGGTGCTGACAGCATTGCTTATTAACGCGTTAATTTTAAAATACAAATCAAATAAATCAGAAAAAATGGACAACGAACAAACCATCATTGTAAAAGGCATGACCTGTGGTCATTGCAAGGCTATGGTAGAAAAGAACATAGCAAAACTCCCCGGTGTTGAAGCTGTAACAGTAGACCTTGCCCCGGGCGAAACACACATCCAGGGCAAGCCCGAGATGTCAGCCGTCAAGGAAGTAATAGAAGACCTTGGCTTTTCATTGAAATAAGAACTCATAAGTAAGCTTTGGGAAATAGTTATATTATATACGCCGTCTTATAGACAGCAGATTCAATACGATGAAGAGGGAGCGTAGCCGTAGCTACATGACCGATGAAGAGGGCTGAAGATGCGTTCATAAGGCAAGCAGATGATATGAACTATTTTTCAATGATTACTTAACTTTCACACTCAGTATCAATAACGGCCGGTTGCTGTCAAATAGCAATCAGCCGTTATTCTGTTATGGTGTTGCAGAACCTTATATTGGTATGGTTGTGATTGGGCAATTAATGATATAATACCTTTGTTATCGGGAAGATAGCATCCGGAGGAAGCCGATTATATAGGCAACCGCCGGGAGTGGCTGCTCTCAGCTGCCAAGAACGATGCTATGGTGGGCAGCAAGTACAGCCGGGCGGTAAAGAAGTTTGGCGACCGGGCTCGGGCATGGACACAGCCCCACCTCGACGCCCTCGAAGCATTCAACAAGCGCAAAGAGCGCGGTATGAACCTGAGCGACCGCGTGTGGCGGCTCACCAATCAATTCAAGAGCGAGATGGAGCTGGCCCTGGAGCTTGGTTTGGGCGAGGGCAAGAGCGCGGCGGCTCTCAGCCGCGATGTACGCCAATACCTCAACGAGCCGCACCGGCTGTTCCGCCGAGTCAGGGATGAGAAAGGGCAACTGCGCCTGAGCAAGGCCGCAGCCGCATATCACCCCGGCCAAGGTGTGTACCGCAGCAGCTACAAGAACGCCCTGCGCCTTACGGCCACCGAGAACAACATGGCCTACCGCACCGCCGACCACGAGCGGTGGAACGACCTCGACTTCGTTATAGGCATCGAGATAAAGCTCAGCGGCAACCACCCCATCGAGGACATTTGCGACGAGATGTGCGGAGTCTACCCCAAGACCTTCAAGTTTGTGGGCTGGCACCCGTTCTGCCGCTGCTACGCCGTGCCAAAGTTAGCAGACGAGGATGAGTTCATCACCCGCCAACAAGCCCTCATCGACGGCAACGACACCCCTCAGGGCGGCTACACCGGCGAAGTAACCGAAATGCCGCAGTGCT
Organism: uncultured Bacteroidales bacterium; assembly: GCA_947072905.1. Lineage (GTDB taxonomy): Bacteria > Bacteroidota > Bacteroidia > Bacteroidales > Muribaculaceae > CAG-873. The sequence continues at coordinate 75,029 of CAMTKF010000002.1, read as the reverse complement.
TCACCGATTGGGTGCAAGAGAACGCGGAGCGCATTGAAACAGCCAAGAGTAAGCCGTATTTCGTGAGCGACAACAGAGCGACAATAAACCAAATCTTAAAGCACGAGGCATCGCGCCACTCGGTAGCCGGGGGCGCGGGAGGAAATATGAGGGCCGTAGCTGAAGCTTTGGGTATCAATGCCGGTACGCCAATGACCTTTGAGGAGGCTAACGAGATGCGCGGTAATCCCAATTATAAGAAGGCCGCACAGTATCGTTCCAATTGTCAATCGTCGGTGCTTGCTAATGAAATGCGCCGACGTGGCTTCGATGTTGAAGCTTACGGCAATTCCAAGAAAGAATGGTATATGCCAACCATCCTTGCCAAGAAGCCCGAGATAGCATTTATCGGAGCTGACGGGAACCCGCCAATACCTAAAGGCATCAGATTTGACGGCAACCTATCAACGAGCCTGCGCAATGAGATGACAGAGGCAGGACGCTACCATCTGCGTTTCAGGTTTGAAAACAACTGTGGGCATATTATTACGGCAGAACGTCTCGCCGACGGCTCTCTGCGTATCTATGACCCCCAAAGTGGTAAACTTATCAAGGACTTCACCGAATTTGCTTCGAGGGTAAATACTAAGTCGCTTGAATACTATAGGGTCGATAATCTCGAAATCAATCCGGGTGTTGCACGTGGAGTAGTCAAAGCACGTGGAGCAAAAGGCGATGCACCAAGAATGCAGTTGCCGGAGATTCAATCAGCTCTTGAGAAAGGATGGTATGGTGATTATAAACCCGAATACAAACCACTGACATCTCCCGAACTGAAGAAGCGTTTGAGCGAAGCCCGAAGCAAGCAGGAAAAGATGAAGATATTCAACGACCTGATACGGAATGAAGATTTTGTTCCTGAGTTAAACAAAGAACAAACACAGATTTTTGTACACCTCGGGCACAAGACAAAAGATGCCTATTGGCCGGATACAAAACGAATGGGCTTTGCATTGAGCAAAAGTGGCAGGGATGTTATATTCCTGCCTGAATCTGATTCGGCAACCAATGCTGATGCTATTATGATGGTGAAAGGCTATCCGCGTTTGGTTGATTTCAAATATAGCGCTTCAACGAGTTGGAATACACTCCAACAACATCTCGCAGAAGGATTTTCACAAGCTGATACAATAGCTCTAAAATTGGAGAATATGGACGCAGGTCAGTTCCGCGATGCTATTGAATATATGAAACGAAACAATTTGCCGTTAGGCGATATAATTTTGATGAATCAATATGACGAAATAATCGAACTCAGCATAAATGATATGCGTAATAAAAAATATAGGCAAAAAATAAGAGGATTCCTAAAGTAGGAATCCTCGATGAAGCCACGGGATAAAACCGCAATTTTGCTTCGGGTGGCGTTCGCCAACGCAAAATTATATAATTTTTGAAAATAAAACAAGAATGACAAAGGAAAAGATTCTAAAATTCGCTAAAAAAAGCATTTATGACTGTGTGAAGTACCTTGGAAAGTGGAAAGGTTTCGATGTATGGGAACCGGGCTTTTCAGATGGCGAGCCCCATTACCTCGGCTTCCCGCAGTTTATCCTTGTCAGGGGCGATTCTATCCAATGGAATCAAGACGATCAAGACTCCCGCGCAATTATGAACGCCTTGTGGGAAAAATAAAGGGTTGTTATCGGACAACCCTTTGAAACCTAAGTGCAGAAATCGCCTTTTATGGCTATCCCGCGCCGCAAAGTTAACAATAAATATCTAATCTACAAAAAATAAATTATGACAGCGAAAAACAGAAGTCTGAATCTGAGTGTGTATGGTTCTATGCGTGCAGATGAGCTGGAGTCTATGCACCGAGAGAGAACAGCCACTCACTATCGCCAGGCCATACGCCGCTATGTTGAAGACATGGGCGATGTAAGGCTCAACAAGTTATCTTCGGCTGATATATGCCATTGGGCGGAGAAGCTAAAGGCAACAGGCATTTCAAACAATACCGTAGATTTTTACCTCCGTCAGATAAAAGCACTTTACAACCATGCTGTACTGATGGAAATAATCAAGGACGAGCGACCGTTTTACAAAATCCGAATCAAGCCCGAAGAAACCGTAAAGCGAGCGCTCAATGAGAATCAACTGAATCAATTGATTAATCTTGCGCTGACGGACAAAGAAGCCAAGGCAAGGGATATGTGGCTGCTTTCTTTCATGTTCAGAGGAATGGCCCCTGTGGATATAGCTAAATTGACGGTTAAAAATATCGAGGGCGACTGTATCTGTTACCGCCGAAGCAAGACAATGAAAAGAATAGTGGTAAAAATCCCTGCAGAAGCAAGACGCATACTGCATCTATACAAGGGCGATGGTTGCCGACTTATTGATTATGATTATAAAAAGACAAACTATTACTTGAAAAAAATTGGTGCAAAGTTGGGTATTCCGTTCCCCCTGACTATGTACGCGGCGCGGCACACATACGCCACAGCCATGCAGCGTGAAGATGCCCCACTATCAGTAATATCTCAATCCTTAGGCCATGCCGATACCGAAGTCACGCGCGTATATCTGGCAGGCATTGAATCAACAGTTGTAGACAAATGGAATGAAACCATGATGTCAAAGTATTTCAACAAGCATTGATTGAAAAGCGGCAACCATCCCATCGAGGACATCTGCGACGAGATGTGCGGAGTCTACCCCAAGACCTTCAAGTTTGTGGGCTGGCACCCGTTCTGCCGCTGCTACGCCGTGCCCAAGTTGGCCGATGAAGACGAGTTCATCGCCCGTCAACAAGCCCTCATCGACGGCAACGACACCCCTCAGGGCACCTACACCGGCGAAGTAACCGAAATGCCGCAGTGCTTCACCGCCTGGGTGCAGCAAAACGCCGACCGCATAGAAACTGCCAAAAACGAGCCGTATTTCATACGCGATAACAGAGCGACGGTGGATAAGGCGCTAAGAAGCAACTTTGAGCAAAAAAGCAATGTAATTGAGACTAAGCAAAATGAAACTTCAACCATTAGATTACAGAAGCCCCCACATGTGGAAGAATATAAAAGCTATGATAATGGTAATATTAGAGTAAGCCCGTTGCACGGTGTTGATGAACTTGAGTCTAATCTTAGATTAGGCAAAGTCCTTCATGAAGCTCTGAATGAAACTGTATACCTTTTGCCTAATATTAATCCACAAGGAAAAGATGCACATTTACGCGCAGAATACCTGCCAGAAGGAATAAAAAAAGACAAAAATCCTGATTTCCTTTGTGCAGGAAGATTATGGGATGGGAAAGAGTGTTCTTTTGAGAATACCAAAAAAGAATGGAAGTATATTAAAAGCACCCTTGAAAATCATTTTAAAAAAGCTAAAGAACAGGCGGATAATTTTATAATTGAAGTACCTGATTGGTTAAACGAGGATACCTATAAGTCAATTACTCTGAATTATCTTAACATAAGTAAAAAAGATAGATGGATAATCATTTGTAATAGAAGTGGGAAGTATCAGCTTTTTAAATATACAACCGGACAATAATTAATTATTGTCCGGAGGGTGGTTCATCGAGCTTTCGCTCCCAAAACCACCGCAAAGTTAACAATAAACTTTGATTTTGCAAATTTTTAACTGTCCATGGTTTGTCAAGTGGCAAAATCGAGTATTGATGTCAACAAACATTACGAATTTAAATCGACTATGACAAGATGTGCAAGCTCACTGCGCAGTTCTTTCACGTACTCCAGTTCGATGCGGCGTTGGCGGCGCACCGATAAGGGAGACCGGAAATAAATATATTTGTTAAATGTTTCGTAGTGTGGAAACAATTTATTAACTTTGCAGTGTTATAAAAACAGAGATCAATGGACGGAAAGAAACTCAAAGTAGTATTGATGGATGATGCCAGAGACTTTATCCGCACACTTCCGGAAAAGGCACGAAAAAAAGTTACCTACAACCTCCTTAAAGTTGAAGGAGGGGAGATGGATAAAGATCTGTTCAAAAAACTGGATGATACGAATATATGGGAGTTTAGAACATTGTTTAATGGAATCAGTTACCGCCTTTTCTCTTTTTGGGATACCGAGCAGGAAACTTTAGTAATAGCCACACACGGCATTATAAAGAAAACTCAAAAGACTCCCAGCAAAGAGATATACAAAGCGGAGGAGATAAGAAAACAATATTTTGAAAACAAGCAAAAATAAGAGATATGGCACAAATAAATTTAACCCCTCTTAGCGATATTGTTAACGAAGTATGGGGAGAAGCAGGGACTCCGGAGAGAGACCGTATGGAGGCACAACTCAAAGAAGAACTCCATGCCTACTATGTTGGGGAGGCAATCAAAAAGGCCAGACAAGCACAGCATCTTACCCAAGAGCAATTAGGAGAGAGAATAGGTGTACAAAGAGCGCAAATCTCAAGACTTGAAAAAGGAAAGAGCGTTATAACCCTACCCACTATAAGCAAAGTTTTCCGCGCTCTGGGAGTTAAAACTGCAGCACTGGATTTAGGAGCGATGGGAAAAGTTGCGCTCTGGTGAAGATAACCCTAAAAAGACATAGAGAGGAGAGGCTAAAGTCTTTCCTCTTTTGTTTTTAGTGGAGTAAAACAACGGAATTACAAAGGGGAAGACTCCATGAAGACTTCCGCGCAATTATGAACACGCTTTGGAGAAAATAAAGGGAACCTAAGTCCCCTTTATCGCGTATTTGTCGCAACCGACCCCCTCGCCAGGCTGGTGCAGTAACATCCGCATAAGCGTCTGTCCCGCAGCACAAAGTTAACAATAAACTTTGAGTTTACAAAAAGGCCTTCATTTGCGTTTGTTAGCTTGAGGTTTACGATGGATGTAGTGTTTGGAAATTACGCAGGTTTTTGTGACTTTCGGATGACCGACGCGCAAACCGAAGCCCCAGAGGACGGTTTTCTTAACTTGTGAACCGCTCATTATTGCAAAAGTAGGCTGCAACGAGATTGAAGGCGTCTTTGTCGCTGTCATAATAGATAGTGCTGTTCATGTGTAAATGTAGGTAAATGGTTGCTGCCTGATAGCAATCAGCAGTAAATGCCACTTGCAAAGCTGAGAAAAAAGGTGTAAATTTGCATTATAAACATTAACGGGCTATTAGATGAGTGAATATATTCATCTTATGTATAAACCCCGAGTTAACCACCGATAATAGAAATGGAAAATCTTCCCAAAGATCCCTATATGCTTCTGAGCGTGATAAACATGAAGTTGAGAGATGAATTTTCTTCTCTTGATGAGTTGTGCAAGACGCTCGATGTTGACAAAGACCAATTGATACATACGTTGAGCGATGCCGGCTTTGCGTACGATGCAACCAACAACCGTTTTGCGTAAGGCATGGCAGAAGACTATCTGAATCAGCTGAACGAAATGCAGAGAGAGGCCGTGAAGTATCTCGACGGCCCTCAACTGGTGATAGCCGGCGCCGGGTCGGGCAAGACCCGTGTGCTCACTTACAAAATTGTACATCTGTTGAACAAGGGATATGAGCCGGGGCGCATTCTTGCACTGACCTTTACCAACAAAGCGGCACGCGAGATGCGCGAACGCATAGAGACCATGGTTCCGGCTCAAAGTGCCGCGCGCCTGTGGATGGGCACATTTCACAGCATATTCTCACGCATACTGCGTCAGAACGCCGATGTGATTTCATACTCGCGCAACTACACCATATACGACCAGGCCGATGCGCGCTCACTCATAAAAATGATAATACGCGATCTCGACCTCGACGAGAAAATATACAAGCCGGCAACGATACAAAACACCATTTCGTGGGCAAAGAACGCGCTGATATCTCCGGCTGCGTATGCCGCCGACCGCGAGTTGGCCGAGTCTGACCGAAATTCCAAGCGTCCGCTCACCGCCGAGATTTACCGCCGCTATGTGGAGCGATGCCGGGTGGCCGACGCAATGGACTTTGACGACCTGCTGTATAATACAGCCGTGCTATTTAGGGACAATCCGGCCATTCTGCGCCATTACCGAGAGTATTTCAGATATGTGCTTGTAGACGAGTTTCAGGATACCAACTTTGCCCAGAATTACATAACTACCCTTCTCACCAAGGACATCGGCAATATATGCGTTGTGGGCGATGATGCCCAGAGCATTTACTCGTTCAGAGGTGCCAACATCAATAATATCCTTGAACTTGAACGGTCGTACCCCACCCTTGCCACATTCAAGCTCGAACAGAATTACCGTTCCACGCAGAATATTATCAACGCTGCAAACAGCCTTATAGACAAGAATAACAGGCAGATAAGGAAGAACGTTTTTTCTAAAAACGACGTGGGCGACAGGGTTGAGGTACAATCGGGCCACTCCGACTATGACGAAGCAGGATTAGTTGCAAGCCGCATAGTGGTGCAGCAAAGCCGCACGGGCGATCCCTTGCGCGAGTTTGCCATCCTGTACCGAACCAATGCCCAGAGCCGTGTACTCGAAGAAGCATTGCGACGACGCAACATTCTTTATCATATCTACGGCGGTCTCGCATTCTACCAACGCAAGGAGGTGAAGGACGCCCTGGCCTATTTCCGTCTTGCCGTGAATCCGTCTGACGACGAGGCATTCAAAAGAGCTGTGAATGAACCCAAGCGCGGCATAGGCGACACTACTATAAAGAAAATAAGCGAGGCTGCGATCAACAGCACCGTGAGCATGTGGGACGTAGTCAACGACCCCGCACGTTATGGTCTTAACGTCAATTCAGGCACCCTGCGCAAATTAAACGGATTCATAGAGGTAATACGCCGCTTTATCGACAAGGCTGCGAATCAGGATGCCGAAGCCGTTGCCCGCGATATCATAATGTCAACCGGACTGCTGTCGCAATATCTGTCTGAGTCCACTCCCGAAAATATCTCGAAAGTACAGAACCTGGAGGAACTGCTGCGCAGCGCTCATGACTATGTAGCAGACCAGCAGGAAGCCGGCGAAGAGGAACGCGGCATGGCCGAGTTCCTTAACAAAGTGTCGTTGCTCACAGACCAGGATACCGAGGACCCCGCACTGCGCGATTCCGTGACACTTATGACCATACATGCGGCAAAAGGACTCGAATTTGCTCATGTATTCGTTGTGGGCGTCGAAGAAGATCTGTTGCCCTCAGGCATGGGCAAGGGCACTATTGAGGAAATCGAGGAGGAAAGGCGTCTGTTTTATGTAGCCATCACCAGAGCAAAAAAATTCTGCATGGTGTCGTTTGCCAAGAACAGGTACCTCAACGGCCAGACAACCGTATGCCGCCCGTCGCGCTTTCTTAAAGATATCAATCCCCGCTACCTTAAATTTTCATACGGGGCTGAAGATATGCCCGTAAGAGTGCAGGAACCTGCAAGCCGCAGCTACTCGGAGCCGGCCATACGCAAGCCGCTGTTCAGTATGCCGACACCCGCACAGAAGAATAATCCCGGCACAAGCCGCGATTCGGGCAGTGTTCACAGACTGAGCGAGCTTAAACCCGGAATGAAAGTTGTACATTTCAAGTTTGGAAGCGGTACAATCATATCTCTGGACAGCAAGGACATCGGCGATGTGGCAATCGTTCAGTTCAACAACGAGAATACACCCCGCCAATTATTACTTAAATTCGCACGATTTACAATTCAAGACTGATGCAACAAATACCAACTCCCGCCTACGTGGTTTATGAAGACCGCCTGCGCCGTAATCTCGAACTGATTGAATCGGTTAAACGAGCCGCTGACATTGACATCATCATGGCTTTCAAAGCCAATGCTTTATGGCGCACGTTTCCGATTATAGCGGAATATTGCAAAAATTCTACCGCAAGCTCGCTCAATGAGCTGAGGCTCGGCCGCGAGTTTCTGGGCGGAGAGGTGCACAGCTATTGCCCGGCCTACACGCCCGATACCATCGACGAATACCTGGCCGGCAGCTCCCATATCACCTTCAATTCAGTAAGCCAGTACGAAAAGTTTGCCGACAAGCTCAAAGATTACAACTCCAAGTCGGGGCGCCATGTATCTCCGGGCTTAAGAGTTAATCCCAAGTGTTCGGTAATCGAGACAGACATATATAACCCCGCACTGCCCGGTTCACGGTTTGGAGTTGATGCCGAGCACTTAGGCGATGTACTGCCCGAGGGTCTTGAAGGGCTTCATTTCCATGCTTTGTGCGAATCAACGAGCTATGACCTCGAAAAAGTCCTTGAAGCCTTTGAAAGCCAGTTTGGCAAATATCTTCCGCAAATAAAGTGGGTAAACATGGGCGGCGGACATCTAATGACCCGCGAGGGATATGACACTGATCATCTCGTAAAACTGCTGCGCGACTTCAAACAACGCTATCCTTGGATTCAGGTGATACTCGAACCGGGAAGCGCATTCACATGGCGCACAGGCGATTTGATAACATCGGTTGTAGACGTAGTGGAGAACGACGGCATAAGTACGGCTATCATCGACGCATCATTCGCATGCCACATGCCCGATACACTCGAAATGCCTTATAAGCCTATCATAACAGAGAGCCTTGGCCAAGAACCCGTGGCCGGAAAACCTACCTTCCGCCTGGGAGGCAACTCATGCCTGAGCGGCGACTTTACAGGCGACTGGAGTTTCAGCACACCCCTGAAAACCGGCGACCGCCTGACACTGGAGGACATGAATCATTACACAACGGTCAAGACAACCATGTTCAACGGCATCAGTCATCCGTCGATATGGCTCGTCAGAAGCAATGGCAACGCTGAACTGCTGCGCCAATTCACTTACGAAGATTATAAATCAAGAATGAGCTGAGCCTATGAAATTTTCTGTTATAGTACCGGTTTACAACCGTATAGATGAAGTAAAGGAACTTCTCGACAGCCTTCAGAAACAATCAGTAAAGAATTTTGAAGTAATAATTGTCGAGGACGGCTCTTCAGACCCTTGCCGCAAAGAATGCGAGGCTGCTGCACGGCGCGGACTCGACATAAAATACTTCTACAAAGAGAATGAAGGACGCTCCATTGCCCGAAACTACGGTATGGATCGCGCCTCGGGCGATTATTTCGTGTTTTTCGATTCGGACTGCGTGATTCCGTCAGATTACTTCAAAAATCTCGAAATTGAATTGCGCAAAAATCCTGTTGACTGCTTTGGTGGTCCGGATGCGGCACATTCTTCATTCAGCGATACCCAAAAAGCCATCAACTACTCAATGACCTCGTTCCTCACTACCGGCGGCATACGCGGCGGCAAAGTTCGTCTTGAGAAATTCGTGCCGCGAACATTCAACATGGGCTACTCTAAAGAGGTCTACGAAAAGGTGGGCGGATTCAGAGAAATGTTCTCCGAAGATATCGACATGAGTACCCGAGTAAGGCACGGAGGCTTCTCTATAGGGCTTATTCAGAACCCCGTATGGCACAAACGCAGGGTAGATTTCCGCAAATTCTTCCGTCAGGTATATGTGTTCGGCAAGTCGCGCGTAACGCTCAAACTGCTGTATCCCGACTCATTGAAGCCGGTGCATCTGCTTCCGGCAGTGTTTGTCATTGGCTCTTTGGCACTGATACTGCTCGGAATTTTTGTTAGCGCATGGTTCTTCCTGCCGCTCGCGCTATATTTCATAGCTGTTTTTGCAGGTGCGCTGCTGTCGTGCGGCAATCTCAAGATTGCATTCATGGCCGTTCCCGCAGCCATAATACAGCTGGGTGGCTACGGATGCGGATTCATCCGTGACTATACCAAGAAAATTATTTTCCGTCAGGGACGCGATATAGAAGAAGAAATATCAATGCGTAAAGGTAAATGATATGGATACCTATCCCGGAATCACAGGCGACAATACTATCCTTATACGCGACATGGCCAAGGACGAGCGACCCCGCGAGAAAGCCATGCACCTGGGGATTAAATCGCTGTCGAATACCGAACTGATGGCCATACTGTTCGGCACCGGCATCAAAGGCAAATCTGTGCTGAGACTATGCGAGGAGATACTCGCCGACAACGACAACCACATATCTAATGTGGCCAGGCTGTCGGTAGCCGATTTTGTGAAGCGGTACAAGGGTATAGGCGAGGCCAAGGCCATAAGCCTGCTGGCTGCGCTTGAGCTTGGCGCACGCTCTGCAGAGGACTTCGTGATGAAAGACAATCCCACGATAAATTCGGCCGAAAAAGCCGTGCAGGCAATGAAGCGCAATTTTGCGAATCTGCCTCACGAAGAATTCTGGGTGATGCTGCTGTCGCAGTCGGGCAAGATCATACGCAAGGTATGCGTAAGCCGCGGCGGTGTAGCCATGACAGCTGTCGATGTAAAGATTGTATTGAAAAGCGCAATCGAGAATCTGGCATCGGCAATGATACTTTTCCACAATCATCCGTCGGGTGCGCTCACACCGTCAGTTCAGGACGATAACCTTACCCGACGTATATGCGAGGGAGGACGCGCCGTTGACATCAGGGTAAACGACCACATAATAGTCAACGACGGCGGACATTACTATTCTTATTTTGAACACGGCAAACTGCCCTAAAATTCTTTTATAATTAGAAATTCTTTTATAATTATGGATAACTTCAGCTATCAGTCACCTACCCGCTACGTTTTTGGCAAAGGTGTGGAAAATCAAACAGGAAAGCTCGTGAGCGAGATCGGATGTAAAAAGGTAATGCTTGTATACGGCCGTGGCTCGGCTGTGAAATCAGGCCTTATCGACAGGGTAAAAGCATCGCTTGACGATGCCGGTGTAAGCTATTCAGAACTGAGCGGTATATGCCCCAACCCCACTGACGATAAAGTAAGAGAAGGCATTGACATCTGCCGTGCCGAAAATGTCGACGGACTACTTGCAGTGGGCGGAGGCTCTGTGATAGACACCGCCAAGGCAATCGCAGCCGGCACTCTTTACAACGGAGATTTCTGGGATTTCTATTGTGGCAAAGCCATTGTGAAGGAAGCTTTGCCCATAGGCGTAGTTCTCACCATACCGGCAGCCGGAAGCGAAGGCAGCGGAAACAGTGTGATAACAAATTCGGCTCTCAAACAGAAAATCAGCATCCGCACCGACTATGCGCTGCGTCCCAAGTTCGCGGTGATGAATCCCGAGCTGACACTCACACTACCCATGTCGCAGACAGCTGCAGGCATCGCCGACATGATGGCACACATCATGGAACGCTATTTCTCGCCTACCGAGGGCGTCGAGACAACCGACCGCCTGTGCGAAGGTCTGCTCAAAGCTATAATCACCGAAGGCAGGACTTTGGTTGAAAATCCCGATAATTACGACGCGCGTGCAAATATAATGTGGAGCGGCACACTTGCCCACAATGGTATCTGCGGATGCGGACGCCGCGAGGAGTGGTCGGCGCACGGTCTGGAACACGTTCTCTCGGCACTGTACGACGTGACTCACGGAGCCGGACTGGCTGTAGCATTCCCTGCATGGATGACATATATGACCGACAAAAATCCGGGCAAGATAGCACAATTCGGCCGCCGGGTGTTTGATGTGGACATTGAAAACGACCGCGAGGCAGCCCTCGAAGGCATAAAGCGACTGCGCGAATTCTTCAAATATATGTCATTGCCTCTCACGCTGGGCGACCTCGGTATCACCGACCCCGACTTCGGCAAGTTTACTTCTGACTTCCACCGCGACAAGGGTACTCCGTGGGGCAATTACTACCCTCTCTATCCATCAGATACTGAAATCATATACCGATTGATGCAATAAGCCCTTTGATACAGCATAAAAATACCCTCAACAGGGTATTTCACCACTGAAAAAACTGCACTAACTTTGCAATGTCAAGTAAAAGCATTTGATAAACCCATAAGTTAAGTAAAGTTTCGTAATAAACCCCGGCGTTCCTGTGGATTTCGCCGGGGTTTGTACGTAACGAAATATGCCACGCTATATGCTATGTCTGCCATATATTTTTGCAAAAGCAAAAAATATACCTTAACTTTGCAAAAGAAGTATGTTTTATCAGCATATTCAGAGCCTATTATGTCAGATATTTTCCGAACAATCAACGGACCGGCTGAAGCGATATTCACCGAGAAGCGAAGCAAATTTCTTGCTTTCGCCTATCATGTCACATCTGTTGAAGAGGTGAAAGAAATCATAGCGGGCCTTAACAAGAAGTATTTTGATGCACGGCACGTATGCTGGGCATATATGCTCGGACCCGAAAGACTTGAATTCAGAGCCAACGACAACGGCGAGCCATCGGGGACGGCCGGAAAGCCCATTTTAGGTCAGATAAACTCATACGAACTTACAGATATACTGATTGCTGTGGTAAGATACTTCGGAGGTGTGAAACTCGGCACATCAGGCCTGATTACCGCATACCGACAGGCGGCCCGCGACGCCATAGAGAACGCTGAGATTGTGGAATGCCACCGCATGAAACATCTGAGCTTCACATTCCCCTACATGGCAATGAACGACGTTATGAAAATCTCACGATTTGACGGCGTCACAGTGACCGGGACCACCTTTGACAACACCTGCCTGATGGAGCTTGACATAGAACTTGACAGATTCGACGAAATCTTCAACCGGCTAAGCGATATCGACGGTGTAACCATGAACGACTAATTTTCCAATCATATTTTTTAATGAACTACTTAAGCAAAACCCTAACAATGAGCGCAGCTTTACTTATGACGGCAACCACCGCCTGTAACAAACCTGCGCCGCAGGCCGATGAGGAAATCATCGAACAACAGGATTATCACAGCACTACGGGTATTTTCGACATTGATGCTCTGGAGGCTCTCGGTCGCGTGAGCTCGCCGTGTGTATCGCCCGACGGTAAAAAGGTACTCTACGGTATATCATACGAGAGCGTACCTCAGAACAGGTCGAACAACGAACTTTGGGTAATGAACGTGGACGGCTCGGAGCAGACCCGTATCACCAAGACTGCAAAAAGCGAAAGCAACGCCGTATGGATTGAAGATGGCAAACGCATAGCCTTCCTTTATCCCGATGCCGACGGCAAACCTCAGGTATGGGCCATGGCTCCCGACGGCAGCGACCGCAAACAGCTGTCAAAGGAAGAAAACGGCATTCAGGGATTCCTTTTCTCGCCCGACGAGAAAAAGGTGGTGATGATCGGTAACGTGAAGTACAGCCGCAACGCCGACGACATCTATCCCGATCTGCCCAAGGCCACAGGCCGCGTTATCGACGACCTCATGTACAAACATTGGGACGAATGGGTTACAGAAATCCCCCACCCCTTTGTGGGCAACTTCGACGGCAATAACATAACCGACGTAGCCGACATAATGATTGACGAGCCTTACGAATCGCCCATGAAGCCCTTTGGCGGCGTGGAATCGTTTGCATGGACTCCCGACAGCAAAGGTCTTGTTTACACATCGCGCAAGAAGACCGGCCTTGAATATGCCATCTCTACAAACAGCGACCTATATCTCTACGATCTCGAGAGCAAGAACACCCGCAATCTCACCGAGGGCATGATGGGCTACGACACCAACCCCGTTTTCTCGCCCGACGGCAAGTACATGGCTTGGCTGAGCATGGAACGCGATGGTTATGAAGCCGACAAGAACCGCCTGTTCATCATGGATATGGCTACCGGCGCCAAGACTGACCTCACTGTTGACTGGGATTATACAATCGAAGAATTTGCATGGAATCCCAATTCTCAGAAAATATGGTTTATCGCTTACCACCAGGGCGTAGCTCCGGTATTTGAAATCGACATCAATACCAAGGCTGTGGCAACAGTGGCCGAAGGCATGGTGGACTACACCTCGCTCTCAGTAGTGGATGAATCAACCCTGATAACCATGAATCACTCCATGCTGCGTCCCAACGAAGTATACTCAGTGACAAACGGCACACCCGCCAAGCAGCTCACCGACGTGAACGGCACAATCTTCGCCCAGCTCGAAATGCCCACTGTAGAAAAGCGCATGGTACCCACCACCGATGGCAAGGAAATGCTCACATGGGTAATCTATCCTCCCAAATTTGACAAGACCAAGAAGTATCCGGCAATCCTTTACTGCCAGGGCGGTCCTCAGTCGGCTGTAAGCCAGTTCTGGAGCTATCGTTGGAACTTCGCCATCATGGCATCTAATGACTATATCATCATCGCCCCCAACCGCCGCGGTGTTCCCGGATTCGGTACTGAATGGGAAGAACAGATTTCAAAAGATTATCCCGGCCAGAACATGCGCGACTATCTGAGCGCTGTAGACTATATGAAGCAGGAACCCTTCATCGACGCTGAACATATCGGTGCAACCGGTGCCAGCTATGGCGGATTCTCGGTATACTGGCTCGCAGGTAACCACGATGGCCGCTTCGCCGCATTGCTCGCACACGCCGGTATCTTCAACATCGAGGCTCAGTATCTTGAAACTGAAGAAATGTGGTTTGCCAACTGGGATATGGGCGGCGCTTATTGGGAAAAGGACAATGCCATCGCACAGCGCACTTTTGCCAACTCACCCCACCGTTTCGTTGACCGCTGGACCACACCCATCATGATTTCTCACGGCGAATACGACTACCGCATCCTTGCCTCACAGGGTATGGCAGCCTTCAATGCAGCCAAGCTCCGCGGTATTCCGGCCGAAATGGTAATCTATCCCGATGAAAACCACTGGATTCTCAAACCTCAGAACGCCATCATGTGGCAACGTCTGTTCTTCAGATGGTTTGACAAGTGGCTCAAACCCGCTGCCGAAACAGCTGAGAAATAAAGTCATAAGCAATAAGAAAACCTCGCCGGAAAAATCCGACGAGGTTTTTTATTGCTTCAAGGCTCATAAGCACCGAGCCTTCATGGAGTCGAAGATTACTTGCCGAAGTAACGCTTGTAGAGACCTTCGAAACCACGTCCGTGACGGGCTTCGTCCTTAGCCATTTCGTGAACGGTGTCGTGGATGGCGTCGAGGTTCTGTTCTTTAGCACGACGGGCAATGCGCATCTTGTCTTCGTTGGCACCTGCTTCGGCGAGCATGCGCTTTTCGAGGTTAGTCTTGGTGTCCCAAACGCATTCGCCGAGGAGTTCAGCGAACTTGGCAGCGTGTTCAGCTTCTTCAAAAGCGTAGCGCTTGAAAGCTTCGGCAATTTCGGGATAGCCTTCGCGGTCGGCCTGGCGCGACATGGCGAGGTACATGCCTACTTCGCCGCATTCGCCGTTGAAGTGAGCTGTGAGGTCAGCGATCATCTGTTCGTCAGTACCACGGGCAACACCGATTTCGTGTTCGGTAACGAAGTTGAGGGCTTCGCCTTCTTCAACTTCCTTGAAAGCCTTGGCGGGAGCACCGCAGATGGGGCACTTTTCGGGTGCGTGTTCGCCTTCATATACATAGCCACATACTGTGCAGATAAATTTCTTTTTCATGTGAGTTAGTTTTGTTTCGTAATTGGTTGAATTTATATTTTTCAGAAAACAAATTTATGAATAATTTATTGGTTTACAAAACTAAAATGAAAAATAATAAAGATAGTTTTGCATATTTTAACATAAATAACAAGACCACTTTTAGTGTCAAAAGGGTTAATAATGTATAACTTTGCATGTTGAATGCATTAAACGTAACTGACATGAAACGATGGTTGATTATTATACTCGCAATTGCGGGATTGGTAGGAATCACAGGACTGACTCTGATGATGCGTGAATTTGACGCAGAAGAGGCTGTGCGTGTGAATATTCCTAAAGGAGCCACAAACGAGAGCGTCCGCGACTCACTTACCTCATCATTAGGCTCGGGGTATGGCGGATTGGTATACCGATTATGGAGAATGGCTTCGGGCAGCACTGAGAAAGCCCACGGTTCTTATCTTATCGAACCTGGTACAAAAGTAGTTGAGACAGTACACCGCCTTGGCAAAGGCCGGCAGACACCTGTCAACCTTACCATCAACAACGTAAGGACTTTCAACGACTTGAAAAAGAGAATATCCTCAAAGCTCGAAATATCTCAGGAAGAACTCGACAAAGCTTTCAAGACCGTATTGTCAAAACACCCGCAGTTCGGTAATTCCGTATCAACCTATCCGGCTTCCGTACTACCCGATACTTACGAATTCTACTGGACCGACTCGGCAGAGCACGTAGTGGAGAAACTGGTAGGAATAAGGGATAATTTCTGGACAAAAGAAAGGCTTGACAAAGCTGCGAAATTAGGATTGACACCGGTAGAGGTGGCCACCATAGCTTCAATTGTAGAGGAAGAATCCAATAAAAAGGATGAACGGCCGATGATTGCCCGATTGTACATAAACCGTGTGAAGCAGGGCATGAAACTTCAGGCCGATCCTACCGTAAAGTTCGCCACCGGCAATTTTGCGCTCAGACGAATAACCGGCAAACACTTGCGAACTGATTCGCCATACAATACTTACAAAAATGTAGGTTTACCGCCCGGCCCCATACGTGTTCCAAATGCAGCTACGCTTGATGCAGTACTTAATGCACCCGACCATAATTATATTTATATGTGTGCAAAAGAGGACTTTTCAGGACGACACAACTTCGCAGCCGATTATGCCACTCACAAAAAGAACGCTAAAAAATATCAGGCGGCACTCAACCGCAGAGGAATACGCTGATTATCACTGCAGCCCTGAAGTATTATCAAAAACTTCAGGGCTGCAGTGTATTTTATATCTTTCATTCAGCGTTTATTGGATTTGAACAGTTCGTTTACCTTAACGGGATTGGCTCCAAGTTCTATGGCGCGCTCGGCATCGCGTCGGGCATCATCGTTTCTGAAGCGGTCACGGTTCAGGCGTGCCCTGTAGTAATACAGCTCCGCATCTTTGGGGTAAGTCATCATAGCTTCACCGAGCACCTCAGATGCTTCGGTCAATTCATTCAAAGCCAAGTGACATCCTGCCAGTGCTGCATAATATTCGGCCGTAGGCTCTGTTTCAAGTACACGCTCGAAATATGGAATAGCCTTGCGCTCACGTCCTGTCATTGAATATAACGTGGCAAGGGCAATGGCTGTATCAAACGACTTGGGAGCGACAGATTCAAGGACATTGAAATCAACCTCGGCTTCCTTCATCTTTCCTCCATAGAGCGAAATCATGCCGTGAAGGTATCTGGCTTCTGTAGACAAAGAGTCAAGTTTAATAACATGTTCAAAATCTGCAAAGGCTGATTTTTGCTTACCCATATTAAGATAAGTCTTGCCCCTGCCCAGATACAGCACTGTCATGTTAGGTGCAATATCAAGGCCACGATTGTATGTGGCGACAGCAAGAGTATCATTCCCGAGACAAGTGTATACCTTGCCCAGATTATAGAGTAGAAGTGCATTTGACGGATGATTAGGCTTCACGCCAAGTGCATCGCTGAGCCTGGCCGCGGCTTCGGGCCAGTTTTGCTCTTTGATTGCATCCTCGGCTTCGCCCATCAATATAAAATAAGGATCGGCCTCAAAAACAGAGTCATTCAAATAAGCATCGGTCTGTGCGACGCCTGCAAATCGGCTTACACATATAATTAATAAGGATAATAGATATTTGTTCATCTTCTTGCTGATTGGTGAGTGCAAAGTTAGGATAAAAAGTTCGATTAGTGTTAATAAATTATTTTAAATTGTGTAAGATAATCCAAAATTTAGTCGTAACTTTGTACCGAATATGAACTGTTTGATTCCACACATCGAATATCTTTTGCAATGCCACGATTGCGTGATTGTGCCCGGTCTGGGCGCGATTCTGGCTCATAATATGGCGCCAAGATACGATGAGGAAGAACAGATGTGGCATGCACCCGCAAGAGTATTTTCATTCAATCCCGCACTTTCACGCACCGACGGCATGCTGGCTTCGTCCATAGCACGTCGCGAAGGTATATCGTATGACTCGGCCACCTCGATAGTGCGCAAGGAGGTTGAAGATATGCTGGCCACGCTTGACGATAAGCACGAGCTGTCGCTGGGCTGTGCAGGCACACTGTATATGGATGAGGAAGGACTGCTGAGCTATACTCCCGGTACTGCACAATGGCTTTCGCCCGATTTTCTTTGGTTACCTCAGGTTAATATCGGACTCCAACGCCGTGTGTCGGAAATTATGGAGAACCACGCCCGCATCAACCGTCGCAATAAGCTGTCCTCCATATTATTAAGATGTGGACAGGCTGCGGCTTGCATCGCTGTAATGATTACTCTTGGGTGGATCGTCGTCCAGAATCTCACTTATGCTCCCGAAGAGCAGTTTGCTTCGATAGTGCCTAATGTGGTTGCCAACAATCATACTGCAAATATTGCCGCCGGCAACAGCCCTGTGGTTCTTGTACTTGCAAAGGCTCCCGAAAACGAGGTAATAGAAAACATTCCGGCTCAAGAAGTTGTTAAAGAGGATGGAAATAACACTGCACGATACTATCTTATCGTAGCATCTCTTGCGTCAGAAAACGAAGCGGAGAAATTCCTCAAACAACACCCTGACAGCAACTTAGGCATTTTTGAAAAAGATGGCAGATACCGTATATACGCGGCTTCAGGCAATACGATAGAAAGCGTAAACTCTATCAAAAAGACAGAAGACTTCGCTACACGGTATCCAAATGCCTGGATTTGCCGTAAGTAAGAGTGTGTTTGTAATCTACACACAAATTTATACAAAACTGAAATGGAATCACTTCACGACCTCCTTATCCGTCGTCATTCAATCCGACGCTACACCTCAGAAAGCATCTCGTCCGAAGATGTAAAGACCATACTTGAAGCCGGCCTGCTGGCTCCGTCGTCCAAGAGCGTACGTCCCTGGCAATTCATAATCGTAGAAAACAAGGATGATCTGCAGCGTCTTTCGGAATGCAAGGCAAACGGCGGACGCCCGGTTGCCAATTGTCCGCTCGCTGTAGTTGTATGCGCCGATCCCTCGCGCAGCGATATGTATATCGAAGACATGTCTATAGCCGCAGCATACATGCAGCTGCAGGCTACGGCTCTCGGCCTTGGCGCATGCTGGATTCAGGTGCGAAACCGCTTTGCAACAGACGGAGAGGATGCCGAGACCATAGTGCGTGAGATACTGGGAATTCCCGACGACATAGTGGTGGAATGCATCATGACAATAGGCCATCCCGACGAGGAACGACGCCCCGTTGACACCTCGAAATTGCTTTGGGAAAAAGTACACATAGACAATTGGAAATCACAAGATATTCCTGAAGAATAAGCATGAGTAAGCATACCGTAGACATCATACCCTCTGAATTCAAGATCGCTCTTGTTGGAGCCGGAAACGTAGCCACCCGACTAGGCTTGCGTCTTAAAGATATGGGGTTTGAGATTACAGGTGTGTGCAGCCGTGGTGAATCATCAAAAATCCTCGCGGAGAAATTAAACTGTGCCCGTTTTCAAAATCCCGGACAAATACCTAAGGATGTTGATATGGTAATCATAGCGACTTCAGATGCATCGGTGTCTGATGTCGCTAAAAATATACCTGAAATCAGGGGGATAGTCGCACATACATCGGGCAGTATACCGCTTGAGTCGCTATCCTGCTGCCATGCCCGGGCCGCTGTGCTTTATCCGCTACAGACCTTCTCCAAGGATGTGGATGTCAACATAGGCGAAGTACCGTTTTTCATAGAGGCGACCGACCCCGATACGCTCAATATAGTAAAAGCTGTTGCCCTGACATTATCGCCCAAGGTAATGGAAGCCGACTCGGCCATACGCTCATACCTGCATGTGGCCGGGGTATTGTCGAGCAACTTCCCCATCTATCTGCTTGAAATCACCCGACGCGTTCTCGGCGAGGTAAATCTGCCGCTCGATACGGTAAAACCTCTCGTCGAGGCTACAATATCCAAGGCTTTCAGCATAGGACCCGAAGCGGCAATGACCGGTCCTGCACGACGCGGAGATGTATCAGTTATAAAGAAACAACTGACATCTTTTCCCGAAGGCATAGACAAGCAGGTTTATGAAGTGATTTCCACCGCAATTTTAAACGAATTTCATCCCGAACTCAAATTATGAGCAAAATACCCTATCCTCTCCATAAAATCAAAGCCATAGTATTTGATGTTGACGGAGTGCTGTCACCCGAATCCATTCCATTAGGCGATGACGGCATCCCCCGCCGCATGGCTAATCTGAAAGACGGATATTCAATGGTTCAGGCTCTGAATCACGGGCTTAAGATTGCCATAATTACCGGAGCTGTGGCTCCCGGACTCAGGGAGCGCATGGAGAAAATAGGTGTTACCGACTTCTTTGCCGGCAAGATGGATAAACTGCCCGTTCTAAAAGAATGGATGGAAAAGAATGGCCTGCAGCCCGATGAAGTGGCTTATGCCGGCGATGATGTGCCGGATATTGCTCCTATGAGATACGTAGGTCTTCCGGTAACTCCGGCCGATGGCTCGCGCGACACCAAATTCATTGCAAAATATATAACCGACGCAGCCGGCGGGCATGGCGTGGCTCGCGAGATAATAGAAGAAATAATGCGCGCCCAAGGTATCTGGCCCGGCGACGCTCAAGCTTTTGGATAATCATGAATATCATACTTGCATCAGCTTCGCCAAGAAGGCACGGACTTTTAAAAATGATTGCTGACGACTTCACCATCGCACCTTCGCGCGATGTGGATGAAGTGTACCCCGAAACACTCCCCAAAGAGGAGGTACCGGTATTTCTGTCGCAGCTCAAAGCCAAGGCATACCTGCCCGACCTGTCCTCGGCCGAGGATGTGCTTGTAACGGCAGATACTGTAGTCATACTCGACGACAAGATTCTTGGGAAGCCTCATTCGCGCGAGGAAGCAATAGGCATGCTCAGCGAGATGCAGGGCAAGACCCATAAAGTGGTGACCGGAGTGACACTGACAACAAAAGCCGGCTCTACATCATTCTCGCAGCTCACCGAAGTGGAATTTGACACGCTTACCGAGGATGAGATACTCTATTACGTAGACAAGTTCCACCCATACGATAAAGCGGGCGCCTATGGCATTCAAGAATGGATAGGCGCCGCAGCAATTATTGGTATCAAGGGCAGTTTCTACAATGTAATGGGATTACCTATTCATGCCCTGTACAAGGAGCTGAAGAAGATGCAGTAGTTACTCAGCTCTACGCATTTGGATTGTGGTCTCGGGATTTTCGATTTCAAAAGTGAGAACCTGACCTTTGTGGACTTTCACATCATCGAGCTTTCTGTATCGGCTGAATTCCTTGGTGAGAGCCTGAGTAAGCTGATTTTTCCATACTTCGGCAGTCACAGAGGTTAGTGAGTCAATCTGAGGCTGTTGCGCGCCGGTGAGCATGTTTTGTGTAAAGGTCACGCCATTTTTGTCAACATTTACTTTAAGAGTGTTAAGGTCAAGAGAAAGTATAAGGTCGTCATCAGAGTCTTCCTCAAAAATCCAAGTACCGCCGAGCGAAGCAGTCGCAGCCACATTAACCTCGTACGCGGCATCAAAACCTACGGCACCGTTATTAACGGGCTGATTCACATTGATTATGGTAGACAATGCCACAGAGCCGCCATCCTTCTTATTGGCATCCTCAACAAAGCTTATTGACATCATTGAAGTAGCAGAAGAGGCTGCCGGGACCACTGCAGTTATATCTTCAGGGGTAGTTGCGGTCCAAACACCCACAAAATCATTATTCTTTGAACACGAAGAGAGAGTTGCAAGCCCTGCTGCAAGGCCAAGCAATAAGGTGTATTTCTTTAGCATAAGTAACTATTTAAAAATCAGTTATAGTTTATAAACAACTGAGTTGCAGTTGTTGTTTAATGACAAGCCAATTATCATTCACCGCCACCGGGCAGACTTTCGGCTATCGCCTTGCGCGATTCGCTCATAAGAAAGGCCAGATCGTGTCCCTGCTCGCCGGCATATATAGGCTTGTGAATGGTTATGATAATTTTACCCCATTTAGGTACAAGGGTTGTACGCGGCATCACATCGTATGCGCCGTCGATGGTGATAGGCACCACCGGCAGATTGAACTCTGTGGCAAGGATATACGCCCCGCGCTTGAAGCGGTGTAGCTTTCCATCGCGGGTGCGTGAGCCTTCGGGAAAAACAACCACCGACATGCCGCCGGCCAGCTGTTTCTCGGCAGTCACCATGGTCTCGCGCACTGCACCGGGCGAAGAATTGTCTACAAAAATATGACCTGAGATCTTGCAGCTGAAACCTACGAGCGGTATACGTTCAAGACTCTTTTTCATCATCCACTTGAAGTTGTGTCCCAGATAACCATATATGGCAAAAATATCGTAAGCGCCCTGATGGTTGGCCACGAAGACGTATGATTGACCCTTGGATATGTTCTCACGGCCTCTGACCTCCACCTTGACGAGCGTAGCCCAACATATTATCTTAGCCCATATACGGGGAATCTGATATCCCCAGAAGCGACTTCCACCGAGTATCGAAGCCAGAATGGTAAGCACGGCTGCCACCACCGTAACCACAAGGGCTACCGGAACAAGCACACATAATTGATAAATCCTGTACAGAAACAATTTCATCACCACAACACATTAGGAAGGTTGAACACATATTTTACCACCAGAACAATTATCAGGGCATAGAAACCGGCGAGGACATCGTCGAGCATCACGCCCCATCCTCCGGGAAATTTCTTCTCTACAGCCCTGCAACCGAGTGGCTTGAAGATATCAATGAGCCTGAACAGTCCGAATCCGAGCAGCGCCATAAGCCAGGTCCAATCGCTCGAAGCGGTGGCACACGGTGCCACGAGCAGCGGAATCCAGCAGCCTACATATTCATCTATCACAACAGCCCGCGGGTCAGGCCCCCAGTAATTCTCCATTATATCCGATGTCCATGCGCCAACTATCGTTACAGTGATTATGAGCATTAATGTAACTATTGTTACCCACAGTGGCGGCAGGAACAAATAGAGCACATACCATAGAAGAAGTCCTGTGAAAGCTGCAACTGTACCCGGGGCAAACGGGACAAGGCCCGTATACAAGCCCGTGGAAAGCACCTCATGAAAACGCGGTGCCACCCCTAATTTCTTATAATTATTATCTGACATTGTTGTTTTGCCGTTTACGTAACATGCAAAGGTACAAAAAAAGATTTCGCAAGGCAATAATTTTGCTAATTTAATCAAATTTCCATATCTTTGTGATAGAAAATTCAACAATATGAAAGGTATAGTACTGGCAGGAGGCAGCGGAACGCGCCTATACCCCATCACCAAGGGCGTAAGTAAACAATTACTACCTATTTACGACAAACCTATGGTGTATTATCCCATCTCCACGCTCATGATGGCGGGAATCAGGGATATATTGGTCATATCCACCCCCGATGATCTTCCGGGCTTCAAACGTCTGCTCGGCGACGGCAATGACTTCGGCGTGACATTCTCGTACGCAGAGCAACCCTCGCCCGACGGCCTTGCGCAGGCTTTTATAATCGGAAAGGAATTTATCGGCGACGACGATGTCTGTCTTGTCCTCGGCGACAACATATTTCACGGCGCCGGATTCACCAAAGTGCTGAAACAGGCAGTCGCCAAGGTAAAGGACGAAGGTCTCGCAACCATATTCGGCTATTGGGTCGACGACCCCGAACGATATGGAGTGGCTGAATTTGATACAAATGGCAAATGCCTTTCAATCGAGGAGAAGCCCGCCAATCCAAAGAGCAACTATGCTGTCGTAGGACTGTATTTCTACCCCAACTCGGTAGTTGAGATTGCTTCTAAAATCAAACCGTCGGCAAGAGGTGAGCTTGAAATAACCACCGTCAATCAGGAATATCTGACTCGGGGCACACTATGTGTGGAGAAGCTTCCGCGCGGATTTGCATGGTTAGACACCGGCACACACGATTCACTCGCCGACGCCTCGATTTACGTTGAGGTTCTCGAAAAACGCCAGGGTTTGAAAATAGCCTGCCTTGAAGGGATTGCATACCGTCAGGGCTGGATTTCGACCGAGCGTATGACCGAGATTGCAAAGCCGATGCTCAAGAACCAGTACGGCCAATATCTGATGAAAGTAATAGACGAGGTTTCTCGTTCTGCCATAAGCAACTTAGACTGATGGAATTTATAAAATGTGATATCAAAGGGCCGGTTGTAATCCGTCCCGTAAAGCATAAAGACGCCAGGGGTTATTTCATGGAGACATTCCGCCTGGATGAGTTCAAAAAAAACGTGGGAGACATAGAGTTCGTGCAGGAAAACGAAAGCTGCTCAAGCCGTGGTGTAATCCGCGGACTGCACTTCCAGGCACCGCCATTCGATCAGGCTAAACTCGTAAGATGCGTGCGCGGCCGTGTGCTCGACGTGGCTGTGGACATACGCGCCGGCTCACCCACATACGGACAATTTGTAGCCGTGGAACTGTCTGAAGACAACGGAGTTCAGTTATTTGTGCCTCGTGGCTTAGCCCACGGCTTTTCAGTACTCAGCGACGAAGCCGTATTCCAGTATAAATGCGACAATTACTATGCACCTCATGCCGAGGGCGGGATATCAATACTCGACACTTCGCTCGGCATTGACTGGGGTATAGCCGCCAATGAGGCCATCCTGAGTCAGAAAGACACCCTGCATCCTAAATTTAAAGATTTTGAAACACCTTTCAAGTAAATGGATTTTAAACGGAATATACTTATAACCGGTGGAGCAGGATTCATAGGCTCGCACGTGGTAAGACTTTTTGTGACCAAACACCCCGATTATCGCATTGTGAATCTCGACAAGCTTACCTATGCCGGTAATCTCGAAAATCTGCGCGATATAGAGAATATGCCCAATTATGTGTTTGTTAAGGCTGACATAACGGATATAGAAACCATGCGCAAGGTAATGGCCGACTACAACATAGACGGAATCATTCATCTGGCAGCAGAAAGCCATGTGGACCGTTCTATTCTGAATCCGTTTGAATTTGCCAATACAAATGTCATGGGCACCCTGTCGCTGCTCCAGGCCGCCAGAGAATACTGGGAAAAGTCAGCACAAGGATATGAAGGCAAACTCTTCTACCATATATCTACCGACGAGGTATATGGAGCCTTAAAACCGGGCAAAGAACTGTTTACCGAGACCACTCCGTATTCACCCCATTCGCCCTACTCCGCTTCCAAGGCATCGAGCGACCACTTTGTGCGCGCATATCACGACACCTACGGTATGCCTGCCATAGTTACAAACTGCTCCAACAACTATGGTCCATACCAATTCCCCGAGAAGCTGATACCATTGTTTATCAACAATATACGTCATCACAAACCTCTGCCCGTGTATGGCAAAGGTGAAAATGTGCGCGACTGGCTTTTCGTAGAAGACCATGCCCGCGCCATCGAACTTATTTTCCATAAAGGAAAGATAGCCGACACATATAATATAGGCGGCTTCAATGAATGGCGCAATATCGACCTTATCAAGGTACTGATTGCCACAGTTGACCGTCTGCTCGGAAATCCTGAAGGTCACAGCCTTGAACTTATAACATACGTAACCGACCGCCAGGGACACGATCTGCGATACGCCATAGATTCGACAAAACTCAAGAACGAGCTGGGTTGGGAGCCGTCGCTTCAGTTTGAAGAAGGAATTGAAAAGACCGTAAAGTGGTATCTCGACAACCAGACTTGGCTCGACAACATTACGTCAGGCGACTATCAGAAGTATTACGAAGATATGTACTCCAACCGATAGGTCTACTTACTACCCTTCACAAAGGCTTTTGCGCCAATTATCGCCAGTGTAAGGCGATGGCCCAAAAGCCTTTGTATTTTTTTCTTGAATTTATACATCGGCGATTCCCACGATGCGGCAAAATGATGTATGGCCACAGTGCGCGGTGTCTTCTCGAGCTTGTTTGTCAACAGATGCACAGGACTGAAAAAGTCCTTGGGAAAGACACAGAAACAAGAGTCATCGTCATGAAATTCCCCTACACTTTCAACAGGCATAAGCTTGCGGTCCTTGCACAGAATCTCAGTCATAAGCTTGGGAACCGGAGTTGTATTCATCGAGCCGTCTTCATTTACAAAATGCCGGCCTTCGTAGTAGTCAAGCATCTTCTTGAATGGGGCGAAACCCTTCTCGGCTCCCATCACCGCGGCTTCTATATTGTCGAGATAGCTCTCCTGCCCGAACATATACGGCAGATGAAGGAAATCATCAAAATTCCTGATAACCTCCACATCCGAATCAAGATATATACCACCGTAATTATACAGGGCATAAAATCTGATATAATCGGCAGCAAAAGCATATTTGCGTGCATCGAAAGCCTCGCTCACCCATACAGACTTATCCTTAGGGAAACGGTTAAAGTCCCAAAGCATTATTTCGTAATCGGGAAGTTTCTTTTTCCATGTATCCAGACAAAATTGTATTTTCTTGGGATACGGGTCATTGCTCAGCCAACAGAAATGTATAATTTTGGGAATCATATCGTTTTATTGTAAACATTCATAAGTATATCGTAATGAGCCTCGGCCGAGAAACGAGTCAGGCTCTTTTCTCTTATCTCATCATTATCCCAGTTTTTATCATAAGCTGAAATAATGGCAGATTTAAGCCCTTCTGCACTTCCGCTCTCAAATACATGGCCGGTGATGCCTTCGTCTATCAACTCGGGAATACCACCGATATTCGCACCTACAACCGGAGTACCACAGCTCAACGACTCAATAACTCCGAGCGGATTATTCTCGTACCACTGCGATGGTATTACAGAGAATCGAGCATTTGAGAGCAGATCACTGACCTGCAGCGCATTCAACCGCCCGAGAAATTCAATATTCGGAGCGGGAGATTCCTGCATCAACGGGCCGTCGCCTGCTATTTTAATCTTATACGGCAGCTGTCGCGCAGCTTCGAGAAGTACATCAAGACCCTTTTCATGCGACAGACGCCCCACAAAACAATAATAATCGTCTCTTTGGGCAGACTGTGGTTCTTTTAAACGTTCAGCAATCGAAAAATCAAGGAAATTACAGTTCACCGTAAGTTTATCTTCCGAGAAACCGGCCTGCATCATCTTGGAACGCATGAATCTGCTCGGACAGATAAATGTGTCAACGTTATGTTGCAGTACATCCCTGTTCCACTTCAACGCTTCGATATAAGCGACCGCGCTGGCCACCAAAGAGCCTTTCATGCAACGCTTTTTCAAAACATTTGCTTTGGATGTAAAACAATCCTCGCAATTGCGCCCGTCGTGCAGGCAAAGATAAGACGGACATATCAGCTTATAATCATGCAGAGTCCATACCACCTTGATATTACGCTTTTTGGCAATCACCGCAAGCTTTGGCGAAAGATAGCTGTGTATGTTATTCAGATGAACTACATCCGGTTTGAAATCATCAAGAATCTTATTGAAAGACTTATTGATATCCCCAAGACCGAGCGTACGTTTGAGAGCCGCAATCTTATGAGCCATGCCTTTGCCGAAATCCACCTCCGATGCAAAGTATTTATCCCATCGGGTAGCAATGTTTTCCGGGTAAGACATTGAATATACCGCAGTTGTATGGCCATGACTTGCCAACAGGCGCTCAAGATTAATGGAACACACGCAATCCCCGCCGCGGGGATAATAGAATTTATTTACAATCAGGACTCTCAGAGACATTAATATTTTTGATGATGATTCAATGCAAAGTTACAAATTTTATCCACTTCTGCAAAAATAGATACAAAAAAATTATACCCGGCCATAATTCTTTCAAATGTTGATGAATTTTATTATCTTTGCACATTACAACGGAGCTATAGCTTCGTATTTCTAAATAATAATCAGATTATGAATATAGCCATAGTTGGCACCGGATATGTAGGCCTTGTATCAGGCACTTGTTTTGCAGAAATGGGGGTTGATGTCACTTGTGTTGATATTGACCGGGAGAAAGTTGAAGCTCTGCGCAAAGGAATTATTCCTATTTATGAACCGGATCTTGAAGGCATGGTAAAACGCAATGTCGAACAAGGTCGTCTGCATTTCACCACCGATCTTGCCGAGTGCATTGATGATGTGGATATTGTGTTCAGCGCTGTAGGCACACCTCCCGACGAGGATGGCTCGGCTGACTTGAAGTATGTACTTGATGTAGCACGAACATTTGGCCGAAACATTAAAAAATACACACTGCTCGTCACCAAATCAACCGTACCCGTAGGCACTGCCGCCAAGGTAAAGGCTGTTATAGCTGAAGAATTGGCCAAGCGTGGTGAAGAGATACCCTTTGACGTAGCATCAAATCCCGAATTTCTGAAAGAAGGCGCGGCCATCGCAGACTTCATGCGTCCCGACCGCGTGGTAGTAGGAGTTGACTCCGAAAGGGCCCGTAAGCTGATGTCGCGTCTTTACCGACCCATTCTTCTGAGCAATTTCAGAGTGATTTTCACAGACATACCATCGGCCGAAATGATAAAATATGCCGCCAATTCAATGCTGGCTACACGCATATCATTTATGAATGATATTGCCAACCTGTGCGAGCTGGTAGGCGCAGACGTCAACATGGTAAGGCTCGGCATAGGAAGCGACACCCGCATTGGCTCCAAATTTCTGTATCCCGGCTGCGGATACGGCGGATCTTGTTTCCCTAAAGATGTCAAGGCCCTGATAAAGACTGCCGAAAAGGCCGGATATGACATGAAGGTGCTTCGTGCGGTGGAAGACGTTAACCAGAATCAGAAAGGCATCCTGTTTGATAAGCTTCTAAGACGATTCAACAACGACCTCAAAGGCAAGAATATAGCAATATGGGGATTGTCATTCAAAGCAGGAACCGACGATATGCGCGAGGCCACATCACTCACCGTAATCGACAAACTCACCGAAGCCGGTGCCATAATCCGCGTGTACGACCCTGTGGCAATGAATGAATGCCGTAGGCGCATGGGCGACAAAGTAATATATGCCACAGATGCGTACGATGCCCTCGTTGATGCCGACGCCTTGCTCTTGCTCACAGAATGGAAACAATTCCGCATACCGTCATGGAAAGTTGTGCTTCGCACTATGCGCAATCCAATCATATTTGACGGCAGAAATATTTACGACCCCTCCGAACTTGAACTTGCAGGCATTGAATATCATTCAATTGGCCGCAAATAAAGTTATTAGACACACTTTATATGAAAATACAAAATCCAACAGACGCATCCATAATACTTACATATCGCTGTCCGATGAAATGCCAGATGTGCAATATCTGGCAAAATCCCACCAATCCCAAGGAGGAACTGAAAGCATCAGACCTGCGCAGTCTGCCAAAACTGAAATTCATAAATCTTACCGGCGGCGAACCCTTTGTTCGCGAGGATATTGAGGAAATAGTGGAGGAATGCTATCGACATACCGACCGTATCGTTATTTCCACTTCAGGATATTTTGAAGACCGTGTGATAGCACTTGCCGAAAAATTCCCCAATATCGGAATACGTATATCAATAGAAGGACTCAGCCAAAAGAACGATGAATTGCGCGGCCGGCAGGGCGGATTTGACCGCGGATTGCGCACACTGCTCACTCTCAAGCGAATGGGTGTGAAAGACATAGGATTTGGCTGCACGGTATCCAACCATAATTCCAAAGACATGCTCGCTCTCTACAAGCTGTCGCTTGAACTCGGGCTTGAATTTGCAACCGCAGCCTTCCACAACTCATATTATTTCCATAAGGACGATAATCATATTACAAACACACAGGAAGTATGCTCAGACTTCGAGCAACTTATAGAATGGCAATTGGCCGAGAGCAGCCCGAAGTCTTGGTTCAGAGCCTTCTTCAATATGGGTCTGATCAACTACATAGAGGGTGGACGCCGCATGCTCCCGTGCGAAGCCGGCTCTGCAAACTTCTTCATTGACCCTTGGGGTGAAGTCTTCCCGTGCAACGGCATGGAAAGCCGCCTGTGGAAGGAATCCATGGGAAATATCCACAATGATGATTTCATGACCATCTGGACTTCTCCACAAGCCGAAAAAGTACGTGCCATGGTACGTAAATGCCCCAAGAACTGCTGGATGGTAGGAACAGCCTCGCCTGTGATGCATAAATACATAAAGCATCCTATGAAATGGGCGCTGAAAAACAAATTGCGCTCGCTCAGAGGTCTGAAGCCCTGCCTTGACAAGACCTGGTACGATGTGGGTCAGGATCCGCAACAAGGCGTTATGCCAAAGCAATCATGAAGATAGTTGTAATAGGCACAAGGGGTATTCCCGGTATTCTCGGCGGTGTGGAAACCCACTGCGAGGAGCTATACCCGCGCATAGCTGCAGCCGGCCACGATGTCACGATAATAAGGCGCACCCCTTATATCGCCGAAAACAACCGAATACGCGAGTATAAGGGTGTGAAGTTGATTGATGTGTACGCTCCCCGGCGCAAAAGCATAGAGGCGGTGACCCACACCTTCCTTGCCATAATGAAGGCTCGGAAGTTGCATCCTGATGTCCTGCATGTACACGCCATAGGACCGGCATTATTGGTGCCATTGGCGCGCTTGCTGGGCCTGCGTGTGGTAATGACAAACCACGGGCCTGACTACGACCGCGAGAAATGGGGATTTCTGGCCAAGACCGTTCTCAAAGCCGGAGAATGGGCCGGCACCCGTTTTTCAAACCGCGTTATAGTGATTTCAAACACTATAGCCGATATTCTTAAAAACAAGTATGGCCGCACAGACTCCAAGCTGATTTTCAATGGAGTCAACATACCAGATAAGCCTTCGTCGCGTCAATGGCTCATAAAATGGGGTATCAACGACGACGAAAAATACATAATGGCCATGGGGCGTTTTGTGAAAGAAAAAGGATTTCACACATTGATAGAAGCGTACAAGCGCTCGGGACTTTCGGCCACCCACAGGCTTGTGATAGCGGGCGACAGCGATCATGAGGACGCATATTCACTGAGCCTGAAAAAACTTGCTGCCGATGAGAATGTTGTACTGACGGGGTTCATCAAAGGTGAACCCTTGGCTCAACTCCTTACAAACGCATCGCTTTTTGTAATTCCATCATCACACGAGGGGCTGCCCATAGCTCTGCTTGAAGCCATGAGCTACAACATAGATGTTATTGCAAGTGACATACCGGCCAACCGTATAGCACAACTTGACAGCAAGCGCGACTTTTTCCATACCGGAGATGTTGCAGGCCTTGCTGATGCCATGAAACGCAAGGTAAAGGAAGGTTGCGACAGACGTGAATACGATCTCAGCCCATACAATTGGGATGAGATTGCCGGGCAAACCGTCGACGTCTACAATTCGGTATTGTAGGCGCCGAATTCATCATGAAGTTTTTCAAACCGCTCGGCAGTCGACTGCGAATGCCGAGCCATTGAGGCACGCACCCTTTCAAGCGACTTGCGCTTCATATCGCAGCTTTTGCTGTAAAATTTGTCGGCATAGCATACGAGTCTTTCAAGCAGTGTTTCCGGCATAAGAATGCGGTCGTGCGGCAAAGGCAGATTCATTTCCTCAATATCTTTTTCTGTAATACCTGCGCCGGTATGACGTTCAGCCACACGCGCCACCCACTCCGGAAAGCCTTCTTTCCTGAGCAAGTCTGCTCCAAGAATGCCGTGCCGCAGATAAGGTTCCGAGCCATGACAGTCAATACCGGCGGCATCTGTCAGAAATATGCCTATGTCGTGAAGCATGGCTGCTTCATAAACCTGATTATCATCAAGGCCCAGACCCAGGACATCGTTAATACTGACAGCCAAGTTTGCCACAGACTCGGAATGTCGCTGCAGGATGTCTCTCAACTTTGTATTCTCGGGATAATATTTATCGTAAAGTTCCTGATATCTCATAATTATACAAAGGGGAGGTAAACGCATATCAATCCGCTTACCTCCCAATACTTTTAAGTGATTATTATTCTACGATAGTATTCCAACCGTGCTCATCGGGATATTCGCCGAGACGAATAGCGCTGAGACGCTCGTACAGATCGGTTGAAATGGGACCGGGCTTGCGGTCGGGGGCGATCACATAGTCGTGACCGGTATCTTCGTCGTGAATAGTACCAACGGGCGAGATGACAGCTGCTGTACCGCATGCTCCGGCCTCAGTGGCTTTTTCAAGCTCGTCGACAGTCACGTGACGTTCTTCAACGGGTATGCCCATGTCTTCGCACAACTGCATCAACGAGCGGTTGGTGATTGAAGGCAGGATAGAATCACTCTTGGGAGTGACATACTTGCCGTCGATGATTGCGAAGAAATTGGCGGGGCCGCATTCATCAAGGTATTTCTTCTCTTTGGGATCAAGATAAAGAACGGCAGAATAGCCTTTTTCGTGTGCATGGTCACCGGCCACAAGAGAAGCGGCATAGTTGCCACCGATCTTAAAACGGCCTGTGCCGCGGGGTGCCACGCGGTCGTACTGACGCATGATGCAGATGTCAGTGCAGCCAAAGCCGGACTTGAAGTACGGACCCACCGGGGTCACCATGATGATGAAGAGATATTCAGTTGCAGCGCGTACACCGATAGAGGGAGAAATACCTATTTCGAGAGGACGAATGTAGAGAGAAGCACCCGAACCGTATGGAGGGATGAAACGCTCGTTAAGCTTAACGGCTTTTATAACCATTTCGCGGAAAAGGTCGACAGGTATAGGCTCCATGAGGATACCTTCGGCAGACGAACGCATGCGTTCTGCGTTATCATTCAGACGGAAAATTCTGATTTTTCCGTCTTTACCTCTGAAAGCTTTGAGGCCTTCAAAGATTTCCTGGCCGTAGTGCAGGGTCGTAGCAGCCATGTGCATCTCAATCTTGTCAGACTGGCTTACTTCTATCTCGCCCCACTTACCGTCTTTGAATGTGCAGCGCACATTGTAATCTGTAGGATAATAACCGAAGGGAAGGTGTTTCCAATCAATGTCTAATTGTTCCATATCAGTCAGGTAGTAAAATGTGTTAATAACGCAAAGTTGCCTTATTTTTTTCAAATATACAAGTTTTTTGATAAAAACTTCATCATTTTCTACTTTATGTATAATTATTCGGGAATCACTTTGCTTGTTTGAGAGTGAAACGGAAAAGCAGACCGCCGCCCTCGCGGTTGGTAGCGTTGATTGTACCGCCCAGAGCCTCGATAGTATTCTGAACTATGCAAAGGCCGAGACCGGTACCGCCCTTCTTGCGCGAGCGTCCTGAATCTTCTCTGAAGAATCGTTCAAAAAGATGAGGCAGGCTCGTTTCCTTCACACCTACACCGTTGTCGTAGAATGCAAAATGATAGAATTCCTCGTCCTTGTCTGTGAGGACCAGATTGCACTCGGTTCCTTTGGAATAGGCCACGGCATTCTTCACAAGATTACCTATCATTGCCGTGAGCAGTCCGGCATTTCCGATTACCTTGCAATATATAGGAATGTCGTAGTTGAATTCCATCTTACCCATAACTCCTGAGGTTTCAAGATCGCTCACAGTCTGGAATACCACCTCATGGAAGTTGAGAGGCTCGGTATTGATCATCTTGGAGCCAAATTCGAGCCTTGTTATGCTCGAAAGGTCATCCATCAGAGATATGAGTCGGTCTACGTGATCGTTGACCTTGCGCAGGAAATGGGCACGCGATTCATCATCCATGTCGGGATTCTCGTTGATGGTATCAAGATACCCCTTTATCACACCGATAGGTGTTTTCAATTCATGGTTGATATTATTTGTGAGCTCGCGCTTCATCTGAGCCTTATCGTTGAGCGCATGCAGGGCTACCGCATGCTCTCGTTTGAGCTTGAGTATTGATTGGCAACGTTCATTATAAAAACGCACTATCTGACGGGCTATGTCGCCGAATTCATCGTGTGTAAAATCGGTTGACGGCACAAATGAGGGGTCGGAGGCCGCACGCTCTGCAAAATCGCTGAGCATGCGCAGATTTCGGCCTATGCGCCTTGCCATCAGATACGCTATGACCGAGGCCACTATAGCTACCACAAACAACAGTATATAGATACTTACCGATACACTCGATGCCTTGAGTACATCGTTGTCAAAGGGCAATATCGTATATACCGACACTGTCTTGTCGGCACTCTGCGACACTTCATAAAAGAAGTTGCCTTTCATGCGTATGTTGTACAGATTCCTGTTCGACTCGTCAATATCAGAAACCACACTCGACTGCTTCGAAGCGTCGATGTAGGGGCTGATTGTCTGTCCGATATGATAAATCAGCTTGCCCTTGAAATATATGGACAATCGAATCTTATCGTAAAGAGGATCTTTAAGATAGTGATAGTCTACAAAATCAAGGAATCCGCGCGGATCCACATCCTGGTCATAGGCGTATATTATACGCGAATTGATAAGCGAAACCTGCGAACGGATGTTATTGATCTTGAGATCCCGCTCAGATTTGTACATCCATACGCCCAGAACAATGACAATAAGCCATATCAGCAAAATCAGGGGAAAGAGGAATCGCCACTGATAACTAATACGTCTCTTTAAAACCATAACCGAATCCCTGACGAGTCACGATATTGTCGGCGTATTGACCTATTTTTTTACGCAGACGGGTAATATTTGTGTCAATCGTGCGATTGTTTACCACAATATCTTCACCCCATACACTTGAGATGATTTCCTGACGGGAATAGATGCGGTTGCGGTGTGTAAGGAAGAATTGCAGTATTTCAAACTCGGTGCGTGTGAGCGACAGGGCTTCGTTGTCAAGAGAAGCAAGTTTGGCGTTACGGTCAATACGAAGGGTCTTGTATGTGAGGTCTGTCTCGTATTCTGAATCCTCCTGAGCCTGAGCCATATTGTTCTTCACTGCTGTACGACGAAGCACCGCTCTTACGCGGGCAAGGACCTCGCTTATTGAGAATGGCTTTGTCACGTAGTCATCGGCACCGATGTTCAGACCCATTACCTTTTCGTCTTCCTCGTTGAGGGCTGAGCAAAAGATAATCGGTGTGAATTCTGTTGCAGAAACATTACGCAGACGTTTGGCAAAATCAAATCCGCTCATATCGCCCATCATGATGTCGACTATAAAGAGCTGGTATTTCGACAAATCCATTTCGAGCGCTTCTTCAGCACTGTAAGCTGTGTCTACTTCATAACCTTCTTTGGTAAGATTATATTGGAATATGTCGCAAATTGATTCTTCGTCATCAATTACAAGGATTCTTTCTCGCATTGTTTTGTGTTTTTTCAAATTTAGAGTCCAAAATTAAGAAAATTTGCAGTCAGTGCAAGGTTAAAATATGTTAATTAACCAAATATAGCGAACACTCTGCCATCTATTTGTGTTTACAATGTACGAAAGCATTATTGCACTGTGTTTTCATGGTAATAGATTTAAGGTTAGGACCTGCCTGCTCGTGATGAGTGGAAAGGTTAAATACACAGGCCGCCGGCTAAGTCATCTTTATTTGACAGCTGACGGCTTGTGTTATTTTATTAGGGTATCATTACGGTTTCAACTGCAGATTCATTCTTAACATACAATATGGCCCTGGTGGCAGGGAATTTCTTTATAAGCGCAGGGGCAGAACCGGCACCGGAGGCCATGAGCGCTGTGGCAAGTGCATCTGCAAGCACACAAGAAGGTGCTATAACCGTGGCACTGAGAACAGAAGTCTGCATTGGATATCCTGTAAGTGGATTGATTGTGTGACCAACCACCGAATCGGTGCTTATATTCCGCTTGTTACGATAATTGCCCGATGTAGCTACAGCACAATTGCTCAGCTGCAATACATCCTGACTGCCGGTGACACTGTCAACCGGCGACTCAACCATTATGCGCCAGTCCTTTCCGTAAGTATTCACACCGCTCAGGCTTACCTCGCCACCTATCTCAACCATATAATCGGTGGAACCGTTGCGCCTTAATGCAGCAGCCACACAATCCACGCCAAAGCCCTTTGCTATGGCCGAGAAGTCGAGCTCCATGCCCTCAGGCATCAGAATTGAATCACCCGAAAGACGTATGCGCGACAAACCCACCTTTGACAGAGCTTCAGATATCTGATCTGAATCCGGCACCGGAGTCTCGCTGCCCTTGCGGCCGAACCCCCACAAGTCGACAAGGGGCGCAACCGTGGGGTCAAACATTCCGCCGGCGGCCGAGTGCACTCGCTTGGCTACAGACATAACAGACTTGAGATATGGTGAGGCAATACATGTTGATCTGGCATTTATCTGCGATACATTTGAAGCCGGGTCAAACATGGACAGAGCAAGTTCTACATTGCGCATTTCTGCCACAATGGAGTCTGAGAGGTCGCGATCGCTCTTGTATACAATGTGATATGTAGTGCCCCACACCACCCCCTCGGCTTTTTTATACTCGGGTGCGGAGCACGAAGCCAGCACGATTGCTGATATCAATAATATAAGTATCCGAATTTTCATATTTCAAAGTTATGACTTTTTTCCTAAATAATGCAAAAAAATACACTCTTTGGAAAATATTTTGTTTATATTTGTGCAAACAAAGCAACTCTTTAAAAATTTATACATAACGACATGAAACGTTCATATCTATTTCTCGCTACCGGTTTTGAGGAAGTGGAAGCAATCGCACCCGTTGATGCTCTGCGCCGCGCCGGTATGGAAGTTACTGTAGTAGCAATCAACAAAGAACGTCTGGTAACAGGAGCAAACGGCATAACAGTTGCCGCCGATGAAGTACTGGCCGGAGTGAACCTTGAAGACGCCGACTGGCTCATCTGCCCCGGCGGTATGCCCGGTGCCACCAATCTGCGCGCAAACGAAGTTCTGTGCGAAGCGCTTAAAGCTCATTATGAAAAGGGCGGCAGAATAGCAGCAATCTGCGCTTCGCCTGCAGTGGTACTTGCAACCCTTGGCATTCTCAAAGGCAAAATGGCAACCGCTTATCCCGGATTTGAAGAACAGCTTAAGGAAGCCGGCGCCACTCATGTAGAAGGCCGCGTAGTAGTTGACGGCAATATCATCACCGCCAACGGTCCGTCGTCAGCTCTGCCTTTTGCATACGCAATAATAAAGGAAACTCTCGGCGAAGAAAAGGCTGATGAGATTGCAAGCGGAATGCTTTATAAATAGTATTCTGATTACAAGTTAATTATAGAACAATACATTCGTCGGGATTAAAATCGCGCTTTGCGACTTTTCCGACCACAGCATCCCACAACATGGGCGAAAGTCCTGTTGCGGGACGCTTTGTTGTTATACTGTCTTCAGTAATTATTTCGCCCTTCTTTATGAATCTTGCTGCAACTATACTTTTACGGGCAACGGCTATATTGGGGCGCTCTACGTCGGTCACAACCTTCTCTCCTGAGCCAAGGCTCATCTCGGCTGTTCTGATGGCTTCCACCATAGCCTTGAGCTCGTCAGGCGATAAGGATGCCTTATGATCAGGGCCGGGCATAGTCTTGTCAAGAGTGAAATGTTTCTCAATAATACGGGCGCCCAGCGCAGTAGCTGCTACAGGTACGACTATGCCAAGTGTATGGTCGCTGTACCCTACCGAGTGGCAACCGAGTTTGCGAAGTTCATCCATCGCTCTCAGGTTCACAGCATTGTATGGAGTGGGATATTGAGTGGTGCAATGCAGCAGGTCTATATTTTCACAACCTATCCCTCCGGCTTCGAGCACCTGCACGGCAGCCTCTACCTCGTCAATGGTCGACATTCCTGTCGAAAGTATCACCTTGCCTCCTTTTGATGCGATTTTACGCAGATATGGCAGATTGGTAATTTCGCCCGAAGGTATTTTCCAATAGTCCATATTGAAGTCGGCCAAGGTATCTATGGAGTCGAGGTCAAATGGCGTGCTCATAAAGCCTATACCCAGCTTTTTGCATTCATCAGCTATTCTGCGGAAGTCAGCATCGCTAAGTTCAAGAGCCTTAAGCATGGCAAATTGCGAATCATCAGCATTGCCACAGTTATTTTTCTGGTATTCAGCTTTCTTGGCCGACGGAGCCACCAGTTTTTCAGCCTTGAAAGTCTGAAACTTTATATAGTCGGCACCGGCCTTGGCCGCTTCATGCACCATATTGATGGCTGTTTCAACAGAACCATTATGGTTCACACCGCCTTCTGCAATAACAATAACACTCATTTTACTGATTTTTTGGCCGGAACGCCTATATACACACCCGGCTCATCTATATTATCCACCACAGCCGCACCCATTCCTATGACTGTATTATCTGCAATACGAGTGCCCGGACGGATTGAGCAGTTGGCTCCGATATATACATTATTTCCTATTGTCACACCTCCGCAAATCACCGCACCGGGACCAATGAACACATTGTCGCCCAGCGTACAATCATGCTCCACTATGCAGCCTGTATTGAATACACAATGCCTGCCTGTTTTAGAAGATACATTCACCACGACCCTGTGCATCACCACAGTACCGGCACCGAGCTGAGCATCTCCGGCAATATAAGCTGTCGGAGCAACAACCGTAGCAAACTCAAAGCCTTTATATCGTGCGATAAGCCGGGCACGAGCCTCAAGCGAACAAGCCCTGCCTGCCACAAAGGTGATCAGCAGGCGTTTACCCTCATAACCACAAGTATTCAGGAATGTTTCATCATTACCGAGATATGGTAAATCCAACTCAGATTTAGCGAGGTCTACGTAGCCGTCAATCTCGCAGTCGGACACAGCTCCACACACAGATGTAGCATGGCCACCGGCGCCTATGAAAACAATAGGTTTATCCATCTCAACGGTTGTATATTCCGGCCTTGTATTTAGCGAGATTTTCGGGTTTTGTAAACCACTCGGCAGTACGGCGCAGACCCTCTTCGAGCGATACCTGAGGACGCCAGTCAGTGATTGAACATATCAGGCTGTTGTCTCCACACAGTCGTCTCACCTCGCTGGCCGAGGGGCGTAATCTTGCAGGATCCACCTCGAAGTCTACATTTGCGTTCATTACACGTGCAATTGTAGCCAAAGTATCGGCCATAGAGATTTCAGTGCCGGTTGCTATGTTGATTTCCTTGCCTTCAATATTTTCAGCATTTGCGAGGGCGATAAATCCGCGGCATGTATCCTCTACAAAATTAAAATCTCGGGTTGGTGTAAGGTCTCCGACCTTGATGGTTCGCATACCCGAAGCTATCTGCGAAATTATGGTAGGTATTATAGCTCGTGCACTCTGGCGAGGGCCGTAAGTATTGAAGGGCCTTGCCACTACGACCGGCAGTTCGAATGCGTTATAAAAACTCAATGCTATGGCATCAGCTCCGATTTTGGTAGCAGAATACGGCGATTGCGGTTGACGGGGATGCGTCTCGGGAATAGGAACATATTGAGCGGTGCCATAAACTTCGCTTGTTGAAGTGACTATAAGTCGATCAATACCCTCATCCCTTGCAGCCTGACACATGTTGAGAGTACCCTTGATGTTGGTGTCCACGTAACTGTCGGGAGCCACATAGCTGTAAGGGATAGCAATCAAAGCAGCGAGATGGAATACAGTGCCGCAACCCTTGATAAGCTCTCGGCAGAAATTGGCATCACGCACATCACCTGTAACAACCTCAAGTCTTGAGGCACATTCCGAACATTCATTCAATACGTCTTCAAGCCAGCCCCAGTTATTAAAGGAATTATATTGTGCAAGGGCACGCACTTTATAGCCGTCGCGCAACAACATCTGTGTCAGATGTGAGCCGATAAATCCGTCGGCACCTGTCACACATACTGTTTTATTCTTATCTATCATATCACCAAGTTTTTTCAAATTTATAAATTATTCTGGCTCCGTCGGCATCAGTCCACTCAAGGCTGAACTTATCATCGGTCTGCGAGATTACGTGCATACGCATGGGCTCGGCCGAAGTCATGCCAAGCCACTCGGGAGCAGCATACACCCCCTCGCCCTGACCGGTGGAATCGTCGTGATGAGTGAAGTTGAATGTAAATTCATCACCATCTTGCTGCCAGGTTCCATATCGTGAAATATCAGTATTATAATCGTCAATATAAGCCACAACATTTACAATGTTGTTTTGAAACGCGAATGTTGTGCTTGACTGAAGATTGCTTGTCTGTGGCTGCCCGTCAATCGAATATTCAGCCACACGCCACACGCCGAAAATCCAACCTATATGGCCGTTGTTCTGACATGAGACGAACGAAAATAAAAACAATACCGACGCTATGTATAACAGATTCTTCCGCATAGTCTTTACTTTTTAAAATTAAGGCGACCGGTATAGCTTATAGACAGCATCGTGCCGAAATTATTACCTCTGAGACGGCCGGCATCGAACGCAACGGCAGCCTTTATCCTGAGGCCCTCGCTTATCACCGACGCATCCCAAGCCACATCAAGCATTGCAGAGTTGTCGATCTTGCAGTATGCCTGCGGCTGACGTCCCATCCCCCAGGCCTGTTGCCATGAGTACTTAAGGGTATAGTCAAATGTACGTCCTACAGAACCGGTCATGGCCAGATGCAATCCACGTGCGCAATTATGCAGGAAAGCGGGATAGCCGTTCAGATTATATATCGGCGATACAAGAAAGGGAGTGGCGATTGCCATACCGTAGTTGGTATACGCGCAATACGTATCATTGTTATAGTAGTTATCGCCTCCGGTAGCTTCGGTTGTTATTGTAGAGCCGGGTGCATCGGCCGGTGCGTAGTGTATGGGGCCGCTCTGATTGCGGAAGTCAAGCCATTCAATGCAGGCTCCGTTTATAAACGAGCGTCGCGCCGAACGGTAATAAAGCCCCCACAGTCCGTCAAGACCGTTACGGCGCCCTATACCTGAACCGTCTTCCCAAGGCCACTGGGTGGCAAACTCAATCTCATCACCCGACGGCAGGCGATAGCGTGCTTTAAAATCCCACGAACCAAGGGTGTTTCCTTCGTAAAAGCTGTTACCGTTGCCCTGAACAGGCAGAAACATTTTGAATACATCCTTAATCTTGAATCCGCGATGCTCGTGCTTGTATTCAACACCCTGCTTGTAATACGTGGATGTACCGCCAAACTGGCCTGCTGTCTGCATACCTACGGTTACAGAAAATGGCTTGGTGGGCTTGGTGCGGAAGTAACAGCGTTTATATGTATAATATACATCACTTGTGGTAAGCCATGTGTAGTAATTATACTGTTTTTCCTTAAAACCATCGTCAGTAAAACGGCCATAGTCTATCACTCCGTCAATCTGTACCCATCCGTTGGTGAACGGTATGTCCTGAAAATCGTTGAAACCCAGGCTTACCCCCGGTATGCCGCGCGCATTACCGCTGCGTGTGAGGTCGCCGCTGCTCAACGACTCGTCAAGCAAAGCCGAATGCGGCTGCTCCTGCCCTACCCTCAGGCGTATGCTGCGATATTCCAGCTCTCCGTAGAGTTGCTGAATCCACGCAGCCGAAGGCCTGTTGGAGCGTGAGGTCCATTCATTGGCAGACGCATTCCATAGGGAATAGTCATTTGAGGATGAATAGCCGGCAATTACTTCAAGCCCCACTCCCCATCTGAAACGTCGGGCAGTATCGGGCTTTATAGCTGCATTCACATCAAGCAAAAGTTGGTCTTTACGTACAAATTTGCCTCCGTTCATTGAGCCGATGAAATAAGGCGCAAAATCGCCCGAAGCGGCCACTCCGGCGACAGATGCCTCATAATCAATCGGTTCAACGGCTTGCATCACAGCCGGAAAGCTTGTTGCGAGCGCAGCAACTAAAGCAATCGTTTTAATATTTATATCCACGGCGCAAAAATACGAAATTAGTTCGAGTATCGGATCAACTTTTGTATTGAGTCATCAGTCTACATGAATAACATAGTCTGACTTGCGGGGAGCGGCTACGGGTGCTTCACCATCGGTATAACCGATGATGCAATTCCCTATACCTTCATAGTCACCTTCCACACCCCACTGACGCAAGAGAGCTTTACCCTCGGGAGTATCAAACACTTCTTTAGCCCGGTGAATCCAACAGCTGCCCAGTCCCGCTGCATGAGCGGCATTGAGCAGATTGCCCATGACAAGGCTGCCGTCATAAAGGTATGTAGGAACACTGCGGTCGGCAAGTACTACAAAAACCACGGGAGCGCCATAAAACGGATCCTTATCCATTCCCATTACAGCAGCATTCATTTCCGAGAGCTTGTCGCGCGTGGCTTTA
This sequence comes from uncultured Bacteroidales bacterium, assembly GCA_947072905.1. GTDB lineage: Bacteria > Bacteroidota > Bacteroidia > Bacteroidales > Muribaculaceae > CAG-873. The sequence goes on along the minus strand of CAMTKF010000002.1, from coordinate 32,883 downwards.
TCAGTCACGGCAACGATAATCGGTGACTGCTTGCCCATGCCTGTAGGTGCATACGTGCCGGCCTCGAGCACACGGTCAAGGATTTCGCGATCGGGCATTGAATCCTTGTAATGACGTATCGAGCGGCGTGTTTTCAGCACTTCAAGAGCTTCCTGATTTTCCATTGTACCAATATTTTCTGAAACCTCTGCATTGTTGTCCTTTGAGCAAGAACCCAAGGCAAGCATGGCCGTAGCCATGAGCGTTAAAATAAATTTCTTTTGAATAAACATACTTGATTTATACTGTTTATACCCGGCTACCGGTCAGGCGATGCCGAGCAATTCTATTTCGAATATCAATGTTGAACCTCCGGGGATTCCCGGCTGATTGAAACGCCCGTAAGCCTTTTCTGCCGGAATATAGATCTCCCATTTATCGCCAATGTGCATGTGTTGCAGCGCGATTATCCAACCCGGGATAAGGTCGCGGAGCCTGAAAGCGGGAGCCACACCACCCCGGCTTGAGTCAAAGGTCTTGCCATTGATTGTCTTGCCGGTATAGTGTACGGTCACCACACTGCCACGGTCGGGATGCCGCGAGTCTTTTGAACCGGATTTTATAACTTTATAATAAATCCCGCCATCTATAGCAATCACTCCCGGCTCTTTGGCCTTAGCCTCAAGCCATTGTTTGTTTTTCTGTACGTATTCCGGTTTTGCCATATCAATAATTTATACAAAACAAAGTTAATGAAATTATAAGGAATTACCAAATAAATATAAAAATCTCCCGCAAGGTGTGATTTCCAGCGGGAGATTTTGATACAGATGGAGAGGAAGAATGAGAATTAATCAAGGGGTACAGCGTAATACGAAGTTTTGCCCGACGGATAAATTCCCGATATGAACATTACTTTTTCGCCATCGCCCGGTGTGAGTTCGCGCAAAGAGTTGAAGATTGATTCCACTTCTTCAGGCGATTTGATTTTCATACCGTTTATCGAAGTGATGATAAAGCCATCGTTGATTCCGGCCTGCGAGAAGCGGCCCTTACCGGTGATGCTGACTTGCACACCGCGATTTATCTCAAGCTTTTTAAGCAGCTCGGTATCTGCGGCTTTGAAGCTTGCACCAAGCACTGCCGACATTGTCTCGGGAAGAGTAACCGATGTATTACCGTCGCGATTGCGCAAGGTTACTGTGAGCTGTGCGGGCTTGCCGTCGCGGACTACGGTGAGTTTGAGCTTGTCGCCGGGGCTATGTCCTGCAATGATTTCCTGCATACGGGCACCGTTTACCACCTGGGTTCCATCAATGTGTGTGATGACATCGCCCTTTTCAATTCCGGCCTCCATTGCGGCTGAACGTGGCTGTACCTCGGCTACATATATACCGCGAGTAGCACCCTTGATGCCTTCCTTGGAGATTAATTCAGGTGTGAGTTCCACAAACTGCACGCCGAGAATAGCTCTCTGCACGGCGCCGAATTGCTTGAGGTCGCCCACTACCTTGTTTACTATAGATGTTGGAATGGCAAACGAGCATCCGGCGTATGTACCGGTCTGCGAGTATATGGCTGTGTTTATACCTACAAGTTCACCGCGAAGGTTGACGAGCGCACCGCCCGAGTTACCGCGGTTTACGGCAGCATCGGTCTGGATGTAAGCCTCGATACCGCCGTTGCCCGGAGTCTGGGTCATTGACGATATGTTTCGGGCCTTGGCACTTACTATACCCGAGGTAACAGTAGAAGTGAAGCCGAAGGGATTGCCAACGGCAAGAACCCATTCGCCTACATGCAGGTTTTCGCTGTCGCCCATGGGAATCACGTGCAGGTCGGGTGCTTCAATCTTGATAAGCGCGAGGTCGGTTACGGGATCGGCACCTATGATTGTGGCTGTGAAGTTGCGGTTGTCATTCAGGGTTACTTCCAGACGCTCTGCACCATCTATCACATGGTTGTTTGTAACGATGTATCCGTCTTCAGAAATAATAACGCCCGAACCGAGCCCGGTCTGCTGTTGAGGAATTTCTTCCTCTTCCTGAGGTTGCTGACGCTGTCCTCTCGGAGATGAAGGCACACCGAAGAAGTACTGGAAGAACGGATCATCAAACGGATCCATACCGCCTTGCGAGCCATAGTTACCGTATGAGCGGCGACGCTGTGGAGTGGCGAAGCTCTTTACCGACACTACGCCGTTTACAGTAGATTCGGCAGCGTTTATGAAGTCTTGTTGCGATATGGTTGTGGCAGGTACCGAAACTGATTCTTGAGCCGGAGAATTGGCAGCTCCGGCATTATTGCTGCAGGCTGTCAAAGTTGCAGCCAAAGCAAGCGGAAGGAGAAATAGTTGCTTTTTCATATTAAGATGTGTATCTTTATATTGTTAGTTGCATGATTATGATGAATAACTATGCAAAAATATAGCCAAATCTCCAATCGCCTGCTTACAAATGGGTTAATAAGCTTTAAATTTAACCGTAATTTACACAGGGGCTTTCATGTTAACTTAATTTTACTTAAGCATTATGTTCATATTCCGCTTGTGACTATACGCAATGAGTCGGGATTCAGATACTTTTCTGCCATTTCTGAAATCAAGGATGGTGACAATTTGTCAAGCACTGATAACTGCGATGTGAAATAATTGTCGGGAGTGGCCACGCGGAGCTTTGTGATGTAGTGGTCGAGGACACCGAAAGAAGAGTCGGCCGATGCCGCGAGCTGACTCCAGGCATATTGCCTCAAGCGATACAGTTCGTCGCCGGCGGGCGGTTCGGTTACGAGATTTCTGATTTCCTTGATGGATTCCTCTATAAGTTGTTCCACACAGTCTTCGGCACACTGTGCGCTGACCTCCATATAAGCGCCTTCCTGCGAGCCAAGCAAGGATGCACTAATTCCGTAGGTAAGTCCTTTCTCCTCGCGGATGTTGTGCATGAGTCTTGAACCGAAATATCCGCCCAGCGCCATTATTGTAAATCGAAGCGCAATATAGTCGGGATTGTCGCGGCCTATAACCGGCAGGGTCATTGCCACCGCCGACTGTTTGGACTGAGGCATTTCGATATGTATGCGACTGTCGGTATTTTCAGGTTCAAAAGGACGTATGGTGACAGGTCGCTCGGTTCCGCAATCAAGTCCGGCTACAAAATCACGTATCAACGAAACATTGCGCTTGCCAAGTGCTCCACCTATGAAAACATGCAATCTTGCCTGCTTCATCCGGTCATACAACCTAAGCAGCCTGTCGGTTGTCACCGCCTCAAATTGGTCGGGAAGAATGAGTGAGGACGCCGGATGATCATTCCCTTGTACAAGGCGGCGTGCTTCATTGACGGCCTGAAATGACACTCGCCCCATCTCTACGGCTCTTGCAGCTGAAAGCTTGCGGGCTACGGCACCGGCATTACGCTCGTTGAATTCAGACTCGGTTATGATAGATCTGACCACGGGCAGCAAATCGGGCAACTTGGAATTCAAGGCAATAAGTTCGAGCGACACAAGATGATTTTCTGCACGTGAAGCAATCCTTGCACCGTTGAAATCTATGATATCTGCAATAGTGTCATCACTGAAGGTGCGGGTCTGCTCCCTGAATGTCTGCGCCATAATAGCCATTGCAGCCTTATCATCGGTATCAAGCAAACCTCCCTCCCAAAACATAGCCATCCTCGATACAGGCTGTTCACCCATATCTACATAATGAAATTCGATGCCGTTGGGCAGTACCTCCTTGTTCTCGGATGGTATGCTTATTTCAGTAAACGATGTTACAGGCGGCGGAGTAAGGCGGTCGGGATGTATAATATCAGTCATGTTTTTGGGTATTTAAGAGCTGAATGGCTTTCTGCAAATCGGCAGGGGTGTCGATACCTATTGTCGGGCAGTCGGTAATGGCTGTTCTTATCTTGTAGCCGGCCGACAGCCATCTGAGCTGTTCAAGGCTCTCGGCTATTTCGAGTGGCGATTGAGGTATTTTCACAATATCGGCAAGAACAGAGGCCTTGAAAGCGTATATGCCAACGTGTGTGAAATATTGTGTCTTTGAGGGCCAGAGGTTCATGTCGCTTTCAGAGCGCAGATAGGGAATCACCGAGCGTGAGAAATACAGGGCGTTGCCTTTATTATCCCTTACCACTTTGGGCGTGTTGGGATTTTTGAGAGCCTCGATACCAAGTGAGCTGTCAAAGGGTCTGACAAGAGTGGCAATATACACATCAGGGTCTTCAAAACATGATTTCAGAGCTTCTATCTGGCTCGGGTCGATAAAGGGTTCATCGCCTTGGATATTTATAACAATATCGGCATCGGAGCCTACGTTGACATACGCCTCGTGGCATCGGTCGGTACCGCTGCGGTGAGCCTCGGATGTCATCACCGCTCTTCCTCCGAATTTCTCAACTGCTTCGAAAATACGCACATCGTCGGTGGCTACAACTGCATCATCAAGAGCCTTTGATACCTGGGTGTATACACGTTCTATCACAGTCTTATCGCCAAGCATGGCCAGCGGCTTGCCCGGGAAACGTGTTGAAGCATATCTTGCCGGTATGATACCTATAAATTTCATTATTTCAACTTTAATGGTTCTACATATATCTGAGCGGCCTCGTAGCGCACTATCCTTACCTGAGAATGGCGATGGATAAACTCGCCGGTAGAGGTGGCATCGTATACTTTGTCTTTATAAAGTACCTTGCCCGCAGGGCGCAGGTCGGTCATAGCTTTGGCTTCTTTGCCTATAATGCTCTCGGGCGACATGTCAACACCCACAAATCCGTCCTTATCGCTTAGCTGAGTGGTAAGGGCTGCGATGCGTTGAAGTTTTTTCGGCCCGTATTTTGACGTGAGAAATAGTACTGCAATGATTGCGAGGAGCGCCCCAGCAACCAAGGTGCAAACCGGTGCCCAAATCATATCCATATCTATATTATTAAATGAGTCATAATGAATCATGGCTCCCAACAATGAAAATATAATACAGATTATACCCGCCACACCGGCTACTCCAAAGCCGGGGATGACAAAAATCTCAAGTGCAAGGGCCACTATTCCTATCAGGAACAGTATCACTACCCATGGGGCAAGAGTGCCCCCTACGACCATTGGCATGAAGTACAACACCGCAGCCACAACAGAAACTGCGCCGGCAAAGCCCATACCGGCGGTGTGCATCTCCATATACAGACCTCCGAGAATCAGCATTATAAGTATGGCCCTGACGCCTGTCGATGCAAAGAAGCCCATAAGGCGATCGGTGAATGTAGGCTCGAAAACGGTGATTTCGGCATCGGGCATATCAAGGCGGTCAAGTATTTCGCGCGGAGATTCGGCAACGCCGTCAATCAATCCGAGCTGCAGGGCTTCGTCGGTTGTATATGATACCGCTTTATCCGGATTTACCATATCGGCGGCAATGTCGGGATCACGGCGCCATGTGGGCACGGAATCACCTTCTTTTATATATTTGCCATGAGCGGCAGCCGTAGAGCGCATCACGGTGCTCCAGTAGCTCTGATACTTCACCGGCATAGGCTCGCCCTGACCGTTAACCACAGTCGCAGCTCCGATACTCGAGCCCGGAGCCATGAATGCAGAGTCGCACGACAGGGCTATCAAGGCACCGGCCGATGCCGCATTGTGATCAATGAACGCCACAGTAGGCACATCGGATTTCATCAGTGCCGTACGGATTGAGTCGGCCATATCCACCGCTCCGCCATACGTATTCAGCTTGATAAGTAGAAGATTGAATGGCGGCTCGGCATCGCGGATGTCCTGCATGGCACGTGAGATGTTTCGCCATGCCGTAGCATCAATATCTTCATCAATGTCTACCATCAGCACCCTCTGAGACCATGCAGAGATAACGAAGGCAGATAAAACCCAAAGTACAAACAGCCTAATCCGTTGCATTTTTATTTTTCCTGAAATATGAAGGCGCGAGACACACGCCGGTGAACAAATATATATAGTAGCTGAGCAGTCGCCATATAGTAGCGATTACCAATGCTACCGACAAATTGCTGATCAAATCGCCATAATACGTAGTAAACAGCCACTCGCTGACGCCGCTCCCGCCGGGTGTGGGGCTGATCATCAGCACAACCCATACCACAAACTGGCGGCCGAAAACAAGCAGGCCCGATGCCGCCGGCACGAAGCCCCAAAACAGAGAATTCACTACAAAATATCGCGAGAACCACGATAATGTAGTAGCGCAGAATACTTCAAGCCACCACCTGCGCGAACGGTTTTTCACCCATGCCGAGGTGGCTTTCATGTTGTTCATCATTTCCTGTGCGCCCTTCTGCCAGCGTTTGAGCCAACGCATGCTGAATAATTTCAGAATCAGTTTTTCGAGCCATTCGGGCTTGGCTATAATGCCTGTAAAAAGAATGGCGCTCCATATCACTATACCGGCATAGACCACCCAGAACACCACTTCTACGCTCTTCATCAGAAGTTCATCCTGTCCCGTGCCAAACAGCTCTTTTACAGGCAGTATGAGTACCAGCAAGGGGCAGAATATCACGAAAAACATCTCGTCAAGCAGCAGCGTTGTGAGTGTGAGAGTGGTAGCACGGCCAACCGATATTCCCTCTCTGTTCAGATAAAACACCGCCAAAGCACTGCCGCCGACAGCCGATGGGGTTATGGCCGAGGTAAACGCGCACATTATGTCAACTTTCAAGGCTCTGCGCCACGACAATGAGCCGTCGCATATAGTCCTGAAGCGCCATGTCAGGCCGAAATCGCGCCCTGCCACGAATACAAGAGCCAGCAATAAGGCAACGATGGTGCGCCCGTTGAGCTGAAGCAAATCCCAGGCCTTAGGATTGAAATCGTCCATAAAAAGCCATATCACCACGGCTATTCCTATAACAGCCGGAACGACAGCTTTTAGAAAAGTCGATTTCAGCTGGGCGTTCATCTGCTTTGCTCCAATTGATTCAAAAACGCAGATGTTGCCACTACCGGGTCGGGTGCGCCGGTTATCGCAAGCCCTACAGCCACACCGTTACAACCGTCGGCTAAGGCCTCCACCGCCTGCTCGGGTGAAGAAATACCCTGGGCCACAACAGGCATCTTTACATCGAGCTTGGCAAGCGCATCGACAAAAGCCCTGCGCATCTCGCGGGTGAAATTATCCGGCAGACTCACAAAGTCCACATCGGCAGGCAAAAGCGACGGCACAGCCGAGGGGTCTGTCATCTCCACACCTATCACGGCCTCATGGCCGAGATCCTCGCGCAGAGCCATTGGTGAAGATTCAGTATGATTTACAAAGAACTTCCGCGAGAGTCTTACTCCATGCAATCCGAGCTGACGGGCCAGCTCGGGATTATCTTCTACGGTAAGAAACACCCCGGCCTCCTTGCACATGTCTACAAGTTCAGGGCCTATGGTATCTCTCAGATTATCTTCTTCAATACCATCAAGCGACAGGCTGATCCATTGACAACCGCCCTCTATAGCCATCTGTGCAAGTTCAGCCACTGAATAACGGTTGCTTTCGGTAAGTATATATTGCAACATATCTTATCTATTTATTATGATTTTCGCATACTGAATGCAATACAAAGATAGCAATTATTTTCTTACCATTCAAAACAAAAAAATTTTTATGTGAGGGCGAATAAAACATAAGAGCCAAAAGTTGCCGCCGACTTATCTTATATTTCATAAATTTTGGCTATCTTTGCACTGTCAAAAAACAACATTCATCATAAACTAATTATGGCAAAAATCGGTTCGGTTATGACACCCGTTGGGTGCAAGGCCCTGTTGCTTGGCAGTGGCGAATTAGGTAAAGAAGTTGCAATTGAGCTTCAGCGTCTTGGTGTTGAAGTCATAGCATGCGACAAATATGAAGGTGCTCCGGCCATGCAGGTAGCACACCGCGACTATGTATTCAACATGCTTAACGCAGATGAGTTGACACAGGTGGTAAAAGATGAACGTCCCGACCGTATCATCCCTGAAGTCGAAGCAATTGCCACTCCTGCACTTGTAGCGCTTGAGAAGGAAGGCTTCAGAGTGACTCCCACAGCCCGCGCTGCTTATCTCACCATGAACCGCGAGGGAATACGCAGACTCGCCGCAGAAGAATTAGGTCTGCCCACATCGCCCTATCGTTTTGCCGACACATACGAAGATTTCTGCAAAGCCATCGAAGAGGTGGGTATACCTTGTGTCGTGAAACCCGTGATGAGCTCGTCGGGCCACGGCCAGACCACCATCAAGAATGCCGACCAGATAGACAAGGCATGGCATGAAGCACAGGAAGGCGGACGCGCCGGTGCCGGACGTGTGATTGTTGAAGGTTTTGTGGATTTCGATTATGAAATCACCCTGCTCACAGTTCGTTCGGTAAGCGGTACCACCTATTGCGAACCCATAGGCCACATACAGGTTGAAGGCGACTACCGCCAGTCGTGGCAGCCTCAGCCCATGACACCCGCCGCGCTCCAAAAAGCTCAGGAAATAGCCCACAAGATAACCGAAGCTCTGGGCGGTCACGGCATATTCGGCGTTGAACTCTTCATCAAGGGCGACGACGTTATTTTCAGCGAAGTATCGCCCCGCCCCCACGACACCGGTATGGTGACAATGATATCTCAGGACATGAGCGAATTTGCCCTGCACGCACGCGCACTGCTCGACCTTCCCGTTCCTGCAATCCGCTTCTACGGACCCTCGGCATCAATGGCTATTGTAGTTGAAGGCGACACCGACAAGATAGAAATGGATAATCTCGACGCCGTACTTGAGGAACCGGGCGTTCAGGTTCGCATTTTCGGCAAGCCCGAAATCAAGGGTCACCGCCGCATGGGCGTGCTTCTGGCTACCGACGAAAGCGTGGACGCAGCACTTGCCAAAGTACAGCGCGCTTACGATAAACTCAAAATCAACGTCCTTCCCCGCTGATATGGCCGACATAAACCGCATAACTCTGATGATAAAGGTGGAGGATGTGGCTCGCGCCGACATCATGATCACACCTGAACGCACTTATTACCGCTTTGCAACCGACTCTTCAATAGAAGATGGCGAACTTGCGGCAGTGGAGGACTTCGACAACGTGGTATCAAAGCTGATAGACGCAGCGATGCCGCTGGACAACGAAAGGCCGCTGCCGGAGGATGTAAAGCTGCAAGTATTTGTAAACAACCGGCTTTCGCCTGAAAAGCATACCGAGGAAAGCCTCAGAAGGGTAATAAACGCAGTAGCACCTTTATCTCCGGAGTTTTCGTTTGTAGAAGGATTTAAATAATTGATAATTCCATAAAAAACAGTGGAATATGACATAAAATCATATCCCACTGTTTTTTTATTGCTATACCAATAAGCATCAGAACAACCAGGCGGCAGTCACTGTCCAGTATCTGTTTTTACCGTTTATATTGGCATTTTCGTTGGAAAGATGGAATACGTCAAGAGCCTTTGACATACCTACCGCGTATGAAGCGCTGAGCTGAAGATGGTTGATAAGCTCAACACCAAAACCGAAGTTCCATGCCGTATCTGATTTCTTATTTACAAAATCAGAGAAAAAGCGGCGCGAAGTGAGGAATGAGAAGCTGGGGCCGGTAAACACATACGGCTTAAGGATACGGCTCAGCAATGGCAGGCCCAATTTATACTTGAGGTTTACGGGAATTTCGATGTAATCAGCGTTTACCTCGGTGCGTTGGTCATCAGTGAAGGTGGCTGAACGACGCACATACATCACAGATGCGTCGAAGCCGAATCCCAGACCGGGAATCATGAATTCGGCCTGCAAACCACCGGTAAAACCGGCACGGTTGTCTTCCTGAAACACATCTTTATTGAAGTGAAGCGAGTTGATGTCCACACCCAGACGCGGACCAATCTTGAATTGAGCCATTGCAGGCAGCATTACCATTAATGCTATGGCAATAGCCATAAAGCGTTTTGTCAATTTCATAACTTAATATGTCTAATGTTATTTTTTGCGAAGTTAGCAATTATTCCCGATATTCCGCAATAATTTCTTATCTTTGCAATGTTTTAAGAAAAAAACAACATTAACTATGACTCAGGAAGAAAAACTCAAGATAGAAGAAAAAATAGTAGAATATCTACGTACGGTTGTCGACCCCGAAATTGCAGTTGACATATATTCATTGGGACTTGTGTACAAGATTGACCTTGCCGATGACGGTGCACTCAACATAGACATGACCCTTACCGCACCAAACTGCCCCATGGCAGACTTCATAATGGAGGATGTACATCAGAAAATGAACAGCATACAGGGCGTGACCTCGGTTAACGTGAATCTTGTCTATGAACCCGAATGGACCAAAGACATGATGAGCGATGAAGCCAAGCTCGAGCTGGGTTTCATGTAATCAGATGAAGGCCTTATTCTTAAGCGACTTGCATCTGGGCGCAGGGTACATTAAGCATCCGGCGGCACATGAGCGTATTATAGTTGACTTCCTCAATAAAGAGGGGTCGACTGCCACGCATATATACCTGCTGGGCGATGTTCTCGACTATTGGTTTGAATACCGCAACGTCGTACCCCGCGGATTTGTACGTTTTTTCGGCGCTCTTGCCCGTTTGGCCGACAGCGGTGTCAAGATTATGTGGATGACCGGCAATCACGACATCTGGCTGTTTGATTATCTGAGGGATGAACTTGGAATAGAAGTTGTGGACGCACCGTATATCGAACGCGAGCTTGCCGGCAAACACTTCATACTGTCGCACGGCGACCGCATAGGCCACACTGATTTCGGATTCAGATTCATCTGCTCATTTTTCCGCAACAAATTTTGCCAGAAACTTTATTCGGGAATCCATCCCCGGCTCACGATTCCATTCGCTCATAATTGGAGTAAACACAGCCGTGCGAAAAATTCGCAGATATCAGAGGAAATGATACAATCCATAGCCGAGACCGCTGATGAAATAGCGGCACAGCATCCCAAGACTGACTTTATAATAGAAGGACATCATCATATAATGCTCGACCGCAAACTGCCGGTGAGCAATGCCCGGCTGATAGTTCTTGGTGACTGGATTGACAAATTCTCATACGCCGTATTTGACGGCAATGCCATGGAACTGAAGAAATATCACGCCTGATTTTGTTATATACGTAAAAAGAAATTACGATATGTTTATAGCTTCACAGAAAAGGAAAGAGAATATAGCCGAATATCTGCTGTATATGTGGCAGATAGAGGACATGATACGTGCCAATAACCTTGACATTGACAAGATTAGGAAAAACGTAATAGACAAATATCAGCTCACCGACGAACAACGCATTCAGCTCGAAGAGTGGTATGAGTCGCTGATCGACATGATGCGTCGCGAGGATGTGGCTCAAAGCGGCCATCTACAGCTCAACAAAAATGTCATAATCCAGTTGGTACAATTGCACAATGCCCTGCTAAAGGATCCTCGTTTCGCAGAGTATACCAAACAGTTTTATGCAACCCTGCCATTCATAGTTGAACTGAGATCAAAAGCCGGCACAGACCCCAAGGGCGAGATAGAGACCTGCTTCAACGCACTGTATGGCATGTTGCTGCTGAGATTGCAATCCAAGGAGGTATCGGCCGATACGGAGAACGCAGTTAAACAAATCACCCGATTCATTGCACTGCTAAGCCATTACTTCAAGCTTGATGAAAATGACGAGCTTTTCAAGGATGAAAAATAAAATTACCGGCGATTTGCAGAGTTTATGCAAATCGCCGGTAATTTTTTGATATTAATAGCTGTCAAAGATTTTTCTTAAGGCTTTCAACCCAACCGGCAATGCGTTTGTCGGTATCTTCGGGATGATTAACCTCGTCGATGAGAAGACCTACGGCCTCGCCGCCCGGAACAGGCACGGCTTCAGAAGCATCGAACTTGTATGGGAAAGTGTTGTATGTGCCTATCATGCGGGCGCCCGTTGTCTTAAATGCGTTATAAATCACACCTACAGCGCCGCAGAAGGTGTCGCTCATGTTTTCGTCGCCACACCCGAAAACGGCTACGGTCTTGCCATTAAGGTCCAGCGCCTTGACGGCATCAAGCATGTCGTACCAATCGTCCTGCACTTCGCCGGAACCATAAGTGGGAGAGCCGAGAATGAGAAATTCGTAGTCATCGAATTTGTCCGGGCCAGCTTTTGCCACATCAAAAACGTCAGCATCAGCCACGCCCATTGCTTTGGCTATGGCCTCAGCCACCCTGCCTGTAGTACCTGTTGAGCTTGCGTAAAATATACCGGTTTTCATATTTTTATCAGAATTAAATTTATTTGGAAAACAAATAAAAACATACCGTAGTTCATTATTTTTCGGTTTTTGACGGTATGTATCGTGTTTTTTATTGCCAATCTACCACTTAATTCACAAATTTGATATACTTTTGCACTATGTCTAAATCTGTTTTAAGAAAAGAACTGTCATTAATGTCACAAGAGCAACTTGTGCAGATAATTATTGATGCTTACGAGTCTCGGCCCGAAATCAAAGAGTATTTTGAGTTTTTTCTGAATCCTGACGTTGAAAAGCTATTCGAGAAATTCCGCAAAGAAATCGTTAAAGAATTACATCGCACCAAGTGGGGGCTATCAAAGGCACGGGTAATGGTAATCAAACGCCACGTCAAGAATTTCGAAAGCATGAATCCCGGACCGGAAGCGGTGATGGACATGCTGTTTTTTACTCTGAACAATACATGTATTGTCGACAGCTTCGCGCAACTTACGCCTGCATTGCAAAATTATATATTGACACTTGTGGCACGTATAAAAGAACTTGCCGATAAATATGAAACCGTATCGCAGACCATGGAACAGCTCATTGCGATGCAGTCTGATACGATTTTCACCCGTCATGTGCGAAATATCCTTAAACTCGGCATAGAGGACAGCTCGAATAAGGTATAATAAATAAATAGTGTTTAAATTTATTTGTTGCAGGATTTGAGAAGGATTGTCTTTTGGATGATGGAGTTCAGTGGCTCTTAAATGACTGAAACCATATCTAAAATACATTGACAAGACTCTCAATGACAAGATAAAATAAATTTTAAACAGTTTCTTAACGGTTAATATCGCATTTTTTGTCTAAATTTGCACCGTGAAAAAATTAATACTTATTTTAATACTTATATCGTTCTCGCTGCCCGTGCTTCGTGCGCAGGAAGAGGAGGAGCACAAGCATAATCAGGTGCTCGCGCCATCGTTTGCGTGGCGTATGATAGAGCCGCTGGGCCTGCATGAGGACGCCACCATCGACACTCTGCCTGATAATTACGGACAGCGCAGTGTGCCGTCTGCCGTATCGTCGGCATACGCCACCACCGGCAATCTCGGTGCTGAAGGCATAAACCTGATATGGAGCGAGCGTGCCCCGCGCAGCGACTTCTTCTTCCGCGACGGCCTCAGGGCATGGATTCCGTCAATCAACACCATGACCTTCTACAACACCCGCACTCCCATGACCCTTTTAAGCTACAATACCGCGGGCGGACGCGATAATGCCCAGGAACGCCTTGGTGTGACTTTCTCGGGAAACATCAATGCAAAGGCCCAGGTTGGCGCGCTGCTGGATTACATCTATTCAAAAGGTTGCTACGCCAATCAGGCCGACAAAGACCTGATATGGGGATTCTCAGGATCGTATATGGGCGACAGATATGAGATGCAGGCATTTTATAACCATTACAACCTGCTTAACAAGGAGAACGGCGGTATTACCGACTCACTGTATATCCTGGACCCGGCATTGGTTCAAGGCGGTGTGACCAAGGTAGACCCCAAGACAATCCCTACCAGACTTACAGGCGCGCATACCCGTGTGTCAGGTCAGGAACTTGTTGTCAACAACCGCTATAAAGTAGGTTTTTGGGAGGAAGAACGAGACGAAAACGACTCTGTTATAAATAAAAAGTATATTCCTGTCACATCATTTATTTATAATCTGAGGTTCATCAGCGGCAAACACATGTTCAGGAATACCAACCCTAATTCAGAGTTCTTCAAGAATGTGTACCTGAATCCCGAGATGACAGCCGACTATAATTCATATTGGAGCCTGCAAAATACAGTGGGTGTATCGCTGCTCGAAGGCTTCAACAAGTACTCCAAGTTTGGCCTGTCGGCGTATCTCACATACGAGATAAACAAGTACACACAGACTCTCGACACCCTTGACAGAGCTTCGATTGAAACACTCACACCCTTTCCGGAGGGTATAGCATCCATCGACCCCAAAGCCACTGAGAACAAAGCATTTGTAGGCGCACAACTCACCAAGCAGAGAGGTTCGATACTCAGATACGCTGCCACCGCCGAGTTTGGCGTAATAGGCAAAGCTGCAGGCGACATAAGGGTAAACGGACAAATTGACACCCGGTTGCCGCTGCGATTCGATACAATTGATGTTCAGGCTTTCGGTGCATTCCGCAATGAGGCTACGCCCTACCTGATGCGCAACTATCTTTCTAATCATTTTATATGGCAGAACGATTTCGGCAAGGAACGGAGATTTAACATCGGCGGTTCATTGACAGTACCTCGCACCGGCACACATATATCGGCACAGGTTGAGAATATTCAGAATTACGTATATTTCAACAATCAATTCCTGCCGACGCAGCATTCAGGCTCTGTGCAGGTGTTCTCGGCACGCCTGAAACAGGATATACGCTTCAGAGCTTTCAATTGGGAAAACACAGTCACATATCAGACCAGCTCAAACGACGAGGTGATATCATTGCCGTCGCTGGCTGTATACTCCAATATGTACCTGAAGTTCAAGATAGCAACCCTGTTCGTTCAATTCGGCGTCGATTGTGATTATTACACAAATTATTACGCGCCCAAGTATCAGCCGGCTACAGCATCCTTTGCCAATCAGCGCGAGATGAAACTCGGCAACTATCCATTCATGAACCTGTACGCCAACCTCAAGTTGTCGAAGACCCGTTTTTATGTAATGTTCTCACACATAAATCAGGGTTGGTTTTCAAACAACTACTTCTCTCTGCCCAATTATCCATTGAATCCCCGCCGTCTGCAGATAGGCCTGAGTGTGGATTTTGCGGACTAATTTAAACAATTTTTATAAATATCTGTGCATCAGTAAGCAATTTTTTGTTTAACTTTGCCTGATATTTGAAATTAGCGTTAGCTCACAGATTTAATCTTATGAAAATAAAGAAACTCCTTGCCCCGGCAGCCGTCCTCGCATGTTCAGCATTTGCATTCGCACAAAACAATATTATTGAGGAAGTTGCCTGGATTATCGGTGATGAGCCAATATACAAATCAGAAATAGAACAAGCATATCAGGATGCCCAGCAGGAACGCGTGCCCCTCGTAGGCGACCCCTACTGCGTGATACCCGAACAGATTGCCATCAAACGACTTTTCCTGCACCAGGCCGACCTTGATACCGTAGAAGCCCAGGAAGCTATAGTGCAGCAGCAGGTTGACGCCCAGCTCAACTACCTTATCACAAACCTCGGTTCACGCGAAAAGGTTGAACAGTATTTCAACAAGCCCTTCACCGAACTTCGCGATTATTACACCACCGATGTGCGCAACCGATTCCGCATAAGCCAGGTAAGGAATTCTCTCACTAAAAATCTGAAGGTAACTCCGGCAGATGTCCGTAAATATTTCTCTGAACTGCCCGAGGATTCAATTCCATACATTCCTCTGGAAGTAGAGGTGCAGTTAGTGGCCATACGCCCTTCCATTCCGCGTCAGGAAATTGATGACGTGAAAGCACGTCTGCGCGACTATGCCGATCGTGTTAACAAGGGCGAAAGCGACTTTTCTACCCTTGCCATCCTCTATTCAGAAGCTCCCGAGGGCATACGAGGCGGTGAGATTGGCTTTGTAGGTCGCGGACAGCTTGTGCCTGAATATGCAGCCGTGGCATTCAACCTCAACGACCCCAAAAAAGTATCGAAAATAGTTGAGACAGAGTATGGATTCCATATCATTCAGCTTATCGAAAAGCGTGGCGACCGTATCAACACCCGCCACATCCTGCTCCGCCCCAAAGTGGCTGACAAGGACCTTACCGAAGCCATCACCCGTCTTGACTCGGTACGCACCGACATAGTGGATAATAAAAAGCTGACTTTCGAGGAAGCCGCACGCTATATCTCTCAAGACAAGGATACACACAACTCGCGAGGCGTGCTCGTGAACAGCGAGACAGGAACCACACGCTTCCAGATGTCGCAGCTGCCCCAGGAAATCGCAAAAGCCGTAGGTACAATGGAACCCGGCGAGATATCAAAACCTTTTGTCATGCGCGACCCCAAGCACGACCGCGAAATGGTGGCCATAGTCAAGCTTACCCGTCGTATCGACGCCCATAAGGCAAACCTCGGCGACGATTACCAGCTTATCAAAGATATGTATGAGGAAAGCGCAAGAGGTAAAATGGTGGAAGACTGGCTCCAAAAGAAAATCGCAGATACATACGTGCGCATCGAAGACGGATGGCGCGGATGCGATTTCCAATACAAGGGTTGGATCAAGTCAAAATAAGCTCTGAATATTGTAATGAGAAGAGTATCTTATATCATTCTCAGTACGCTCTTTGTATTGTCGACGTGCGCGATTTTCGCTCATCGCCCGCAAGACAAGACAATAGAAATCAAGCCTCAGGTACCCACTACCTCGCGCAAGGGCGACAGCAGGGTCTTTCTTGACCATGCGGATGTACTGTACAAGCAAGTTTCCGATTCGTTCATGATTGTTTCGGGAAATGTACAGTTCACCAAGGGTCCCATGGTGATGAAGTGCGACAGTGCCCACTTTTTCCCGGCTACCGAATCGTTTGACGCTTTCGGCAATATCTCGATGGAGCAAGGTGACACCCTGTTCATATATGCCGACGAGCTCAACTATGATGCGCCGCAGAGAATGGCATTCCTGTATGCCGACGCAGGCAAGAAGGTAAAGATGATCAATCGCGATGTGACTCTCGAAACCGATGAGTTCACATACGACATGAATACCGAAGTAGGCTACTATACCACCGGAGGCGTCCTCTACGACCGCCAGAACAAGCTGGTGAGCTTTGAGGGCGAGTATATGCCTTCGACCAAAGATGCCAACTTCTATGTAGACGTTATACTCACCTCACTTGGAAAGGAAGATACTCTTGTAATTTATTCAGATTCGCTTTTCTATAATACCGACAGCCATATATGCACCCTGCTGTCGCCGAGCGAAATCATCAATAAGCGTGGAACCATATATACAAGCGACGGACTCTATGACACCGACCTCGATACAGCGGCGTTGTACCGTCGTTCGGTAGTACATACTCCCCAGGGACGCCGGCTCACCGCTGACACCATTTACTATGACCGCATGACCGGTTTGGGCGAATGTTTCGGTATGATGATAATGACCGACTCGGCACGCCAGGCATCGCTTCAGGCCGATTACGGATTTTTTAATCAGGCTACCGACTCGGCATACGCCACCGGAAGACTGCTTATAAAAGAATATTCAAAGGGCGATACTTTGTATCTGCACGGCAAGCAGGTTAATGCTTACCGGGCTTTTGACTCCATACCCGTTCCGGCCGTTCCGGCCGACTCGGTGAACGGCATTCCCGAAATCCCGGCTTCGGTACGAATCGACACCACCAATATCGCCGATATATGGCCGCGTGTGCGGTTCTACCGTTCAGACATGCAGGGCGTATGTGATTCCATGAGAGTAACAGGCCGCGACACCACCATGCGTATGTTTATCCACCCAGTGGTATGGAGCGAGCAACGCCAGATTTTCGGTAATCTCATCGAGCTTCATCTCAACGATTCAACCATTGATCAGGCACGCCTGCCCAATTCGGGCTTCATGGCTCAGCAGATTGCCGACGACTATTATAATCAGCTTTCAGGCAAATCAATGATTGCCGATTTTGAAAACGGCGAACTTAAAAGCCTGTATATAGATGGAAGTGTTGAAATCATAACTTATCCTGAAGAAAACGACTCAACCATCAATAAATTGGTTAAAGCCGAAAGTTCGTTCCTGCTGGCACGCTTCAATAAAAGCACCACAGATTATATAAAAATGTGGCCGGAGACTACCGGCAGGGTGACCCCATTGTTCATGGTTCGCCGCTCAATGCTATTTTTACCTAAATTTCAGCTGTTTAAGGGCATCAGACCTTTATCCCCGTCAGATGTGATGATCATACCAAAGGCCATGGACGAACTGATGGAGGGTGACAATGGCTGATCTCAGTCCCATTCAAGACGGTGAGAAAATCACCTTGCGGCGACAGATATCACTGACCGCCCAATTGGCTGTGCCGGCTATTCTGGCTCAGCTGTCGAGCATACTCATGCAGTATATCGACGCGTCGATGGTAGGCCGGCTTGGCGCTGACGGAGCTGCATCAGTAGGACTGATGAGCAGCTCGCTATGGTTGTTCTGGGGTATATGCTCGGCAGTTACCACCGGTTTTTCTGTTCAGGTGGCACACCGCCTTGGAGCAAAACAACAGAAAGAAGCCCGCGTAGTGGTCAGGCAAGGCATTACGTCAGTAGTTGCGGTTGGTTTATTCATGACCATTTTAGGCCTGAGTATCGCTCGTTTTTTACCGGCGTGGCTCGGAGGTGATGAAAATATCAACGGCAATGCCTCGCTATACTTCGCAGTCTTCATTGCAGCTTTGCCAATGCTTTCGCTCAATTACCTTGCCGGTGGTATATTGCGAGCTGCCGGCAACATGAAGGTGCCCAGTCTTCTCAACGTGGGCATGTGTGTGCTCGACATTATTTTCAATTGGTTTCTCATATTCCCTACCCGGGCAATCACAATAGGCGATTTTGAGTTTATGATGCCCGGCGCCGGCCTTGGTGTGCTTGGAGCAGCCCTTGGCACAGTAATGGCTGAGGTTATAATATCAATAATAATGATGTGGTATATGATAACCCGACAGCGCGAGACAAGGCTCAAAGGCAATGAACGCGGAAGTTTTGTGCCGTCGAAAACCGTACTGCGCAGAGCATTCAAGATTTCGGTACCGATGACCTTGGAGCATGCCATATTCTGCGGTGCGCAGATAATGATAACCGTGATAGTGGCTCCGCTGGGAGTGGTGGCTATCGCGGCCAACGCATTTGCCGTAACGGCCGAAAGCCTTTGCTATATGCCCGGCTTCGGTATAGGCGATGCGGCTACCACATTGGTTGGACAAAGCTACGGCGCGGGACGCAAAGACCTCGTGGTCAGATTCTGCCACCTCACGGTGTTGTTAGGAATCGTTGTGATGTCGTTCATGGGCGTAATACTTTATTTCGGAGCACCTGTCATGATGGAAGTCATGACCAATGTGGAAGCTATCAAGGACCTTGGAGTCGAGATACTCAGGATAGAAGCTTGGGCTGAGCCGCTCTATGCCGCATCAATCGTAGCCTACGGGGCATTTGTAGGTGTGGGCGACACCATGATACCCGCCGTGATGAATTTCGGCTCCATCTGGGCTGTGAGAATCCCGGCTGCCGCGCTGCTGGCCCCTACTGTGGGTCTGAAAGGCGTATGGATTGCCATGGCAATTGAACTGTCTTTCAGAGGCGGCATATTCCTTTGGCGTATGTTCAGCAAGAAATGGCTGCCCAAGACATGGCGGAATACCGCAAAAGTAAATGCTTAAAAACATATTACATTATTTTAATCCCGTTTTGTTTGGTATTTTCAAATTTGTGCATTAAATTTGCCCCTATAACCCAAAACTGAATAAAATATCACCTAACATCTTAACGGGTATGAAAAAACATAACTTTTATGCAGGACCCTCGATCCTGAGCGAGTATACTATCAAAAATACCGCTGAAGCAATCCTGAACTTTGCCGACACCGGCCTTTCAGTTCTGGAAGTATCACACCGCAGTAAAGAATTCCAGGCCGTGATCGACGAAGCGACCGCTCTGGTCAAGGAAATTCTTGAAATTCCCGAAGGGTTCTCAGTTCTATGGCTCGGTGGCGGTGCCTCGATGCAGTTCTGCATGATTCCCTACAACTTCCTCAACAAGAAAGCTTCGTATATCGACACCGGCACATGGGCATCCAACGCCATCAAAGAAGCACGCCTGTTTGGCGAAGTTGATGTAGTTGCTTCATCAAAAGACGCCAACTACACATATATACCCAAAGATTGGAAGATAGCCGAAGGCTCTGAATACTTCCACTACACATCAAACAATACCATCTACGGTACTGAAATACGTAAGGATCCTGAAGTATCAGTACCCATGATCTGCGATATGAGCTCTGACATCTTCTCGCGTCCAATCGACTGGTCAAAGTACATAGCCGTATATGCCGGCGCGCAGAAGAACCTCGCACCTGCCGGCGTCACACTCGCAATCGTGCGCGACGACGCTCTCGGCCATGTTGAACGTGCCATTCCCACCATGCTTGACTATCGCACACATATCAAGAAGGGCTCTATGTTCAACACTCCTCCGGTGCTACCCATCTACTCAGCATTGCAGACACTGCGCTACTACAAGCAGCTCGGCGGCCTTAAGGAACTTGAACGCCGCGACCTCGAGAAGGCAGCAGCCCTGTATAATGCCATTGACGAAAGCAAAATGTTTGAAGGCACGGTTACCGACCCCAACGACCGCTCGATCATGAACGTTTGCTTCGTAATGAAACCCGAATACAAGGAACTTGAAAAAGACTTCGTGGAATTCTGCGCAGACCGCGGCATCGTAGGTATCAAAGGACACAGAAGCGTAGGCGGTTTCCGCGCTTCGCTCTACAACGCTCTCCCCCTCGAAAGCGTAAAGGTGCTTATCGAAGCAATGAAAGACTTTGAATACAAACATTAAATGCCCGAAGAAATGACTAAAGTCTTAGTAGCTACTGAAAAACCCTTTGCAGCTGCCGCAGTCAACGGCATACGCGAGGTTGTGGAAAACGCCGGTTATGAACTCGTGCTCCTCGAAAAATATACCGATAAGGCCGACTTGCTCAAAGCAGTGGCAGATGTAGACGGACTTATCATCCGTTCTGACAAGGTTGATGCCGAAGTACTCGATGCCGCCAAGAACCTGAAAATTGTAGTTCGCGCAGGCGCAGGATACGACAATATCGACCTCAAGGCTGCGACAGAACATAATGTAGTGGCCGAAAACACACCCGGCCAGAATTCAAACGCTGTTGCCGAACTCGTTTTCGGCATGACAGTGATGGCCGCCCGCAACATGTACTCGGGCACATCCGGATTTGAGCTGAAAGGAAAGCATATAGGCATACAGGCATTCGGCCAGGTAGGCCGCAATGTGGCCCGCATAGCCAAAGGCTTCGGCATGGACGTTGAGGCTCTTGACCCCTATTGCCCCGACTCGGCTATGGAAGAAGCCGGCGTAAAACCGGTACACAGCACAGAAGAACTCTACAAGAACAATCTGTTTGTATCTATCCACATTCCCGCTACCAAAGAGACCATCGGTTCTATCGGATACGACCTCATCAACCTGATGCCCAAAGGCGGCGTGCTGATAAACACCGCCCGTAAGGAAGTCATTGACGAAGAAGGCCTGGCTCGCGTGCTCAACGACCGTCCAGACCTTAAGTATGTGGCAGATGTAAAACCGGGTAATGCCGAAATGCTTGAAGAAAAATTCGCAGGACGAGTATTCTTCACACCCAAGAAGATGGGTGCCCAGACAGCTGAAGCCAACATCAACGCCGGCATCGCAGCTGCCAATCAGGTAGTGGCCTTCATACGCGATGGTGTTGACCGTTTCCGCGTGAACTGATACTGTAAACAATAATCATATCTGACGGGACATTGCGCTTGCAGTGTCCCGTCGTATTGTTGTTAAGTAATCATTTAAAAAATAGTTTATATCATCTTATTACTTAAAAAAATAAACCGATTATGAAGAACTGATGCAATAAACCCGGCTATTCAACGTTATAATGAGTGAAAAACTATATTATCGAATATAAAACTCATGAGTATAAAACCAATCATTTCGATTATATGTGGGGCCGCGTTGCTTGCATCATGCTCTACTTCAAAAAGCCAACTCCCTTATTTCTCAGATCTTACAGCAGACGAAGGAGTGTTGGAGTTGCAAGAATACAGCACCACAATCAAGCCCGACGACGAACTTTTTATCTCCATTACATCTCCAAGTTCACCCGAATTTACAGACGCATTCAACCTGCCCCTTACTAATCCGGGGTCGAAGCAAAACCTTGCCAACAAAGTAACCACCACACCCCTGCAACAAACATACATAGTTGATTCAAAGGGTGATATAACCATGCCTGTAATCGGCAAACTGCACGTAGCCGGAATGACGGTTGAAGAACTGCGCGACAAGCTCACAGAAATAGCTCACCGCGAAGCTGCTTCCGACGCATTGGTGCAGGTTGAACTGATAAACTTCACGGTAGTTGTTGCAGGCGAAGTAAACTCACCGCGCGTTGTTTATATTTCAAAAAACCGATATTCGATTCTCGAAGCCATTGGAGCCGCCGGCGACCTCACCCCTTACGGCGAACGTTCGCGAGTGCTTCTGATACGCGAGGAAGACGGCAAAAAGATTTACAAGCGCCTTGACCTCAATTCGTCAGACATTCTCAACTCACCGTATTTCTACCTTCGCCAGAACGACTACATCTACGTAGAACCTAACAACATACGCGAAGAAAACGCCAAATACAATCAGAATAATTCATACAAGCTCACTGTGATTTCAACCATAGTAAGCGCTGCTTCTGTCATAGCCTCTCTCGTCATAGCGCTGACCATAAAATAATTCATCATCATGTCAAAAAGAAATAAAACATCCGACATAATAGATATACGTGGTGTTGTAAAACAATATATCTCCAAATGGTATCTCTTTGTCATTTCTGTATTTGTTTGTGTGGCTATAGCTTTCTTCTATTGCTACGTAAGGAATGATGAATATGGTGTAAGGGCCAATGTACTCATACAGCAGGAGGATGCCAATCCTCTGTCGGCGCTTAGCGGTGACTTCGGCAGCCTTTTCGGTACCTCGGGCGAAGTAAATGACGAAATTTTCGTAATTTCCTCACACTCCATATACCGCGATGTGATGCGCGACCTCGGCCTGAACAAGACTCACTATGTGAAGCTCGGTTTCATGAAAAAAGAGCTTGCTTATCCCGAGTTCCCTATTGATGTGTTGATGCCTGATAATGTGGCAGATACCTTGCGCTCAATCATCTCTTTCAAGGTGGAATTGAACGAGGACGGTTTGGCTGATATAAACGTAAAAGCCAAACGCAAGACTCTTGACAAAGCTAAAAACGTTAAGCTGCCCTACTCTGTCGAGACTCCATACGGAAAATTCACCGTTGTCAAGACCGAGTTCTGCCCTCCCAAGAAAGACGTTACCTCTACAATACTTGTAACGGGTTATCATGCAGCGGCCGAAGAATACGCGCTTGATATATACAGCGAGATTGCCAATAAGAAGAGTAATGTCATTGAAATGGCATACAACACCACCAACTACGAGCTTGGTGAGGCCCTGCTTGCCGATATTATCAAGAAATATAACCTTCATGGTATCAAGGAAAAGAACATGCAGGGCAAGAAGACCGCCGAGTTTATAGAAAAACGACTTGGTCTGCTAATGGAAGACCTCAGCGACGCCGAAGGTAAGATTCAAAACTATAAGGAAAAACAAAGCATAGTTGACCTTGAAGTAGAAGTTGAGTACCAAACCAAAAAGAAAGCTGAAGTTGAAAAGCTCTACATTCCGGCAAAAACCAATCTCGAAGTCATAAAAATGATAAAAGACTTCCTTTTGGATCCGGCAAACAAGTATGAGCTCGTACCTATGACCGTAGATTCTGAGGGCCTGGTAGAAGCCATCCAGAAATATAACGACCTTCTCATCAGCAGAGATAATGCGATAAAGACCGTAAGCAGCAAGAACGAGGCCCTTAAACGTCTCGACAACCGCATCGCGGCTACCCGCCAGAGCCTTCTATCAACCATAGAACAGGCTTATAAGAATGCTGAAGTGGCAGTGAATGACCTCTACCGTCAGATGAATACCACATCGGGCTCGCTCGGCAAAATCCCCAATCAGGAACGCACCTACATCGACATGGAGCGTCAACGCCGTGTGAAGCAGGAACTTTACCTCTTCCTGCTCGAACGTCAGGAAGAAAATGCAATCCTTCTTGCCAACGCCACTCCCAAGGGTCTTGTTGTTGATGAGCCTTACACTCTATCCAAACCATTAGGTTTAAAGAAAATAGTGATACTGTTCATCGCATTTATCCTTGGCCTGTGTATACCTCCGGTGTATATCTACCTTGCCAAGCTCATCCGCAATAAGGTTGAAAGCCGCGAGGATATCGAGAAAAATACAAATGCTCCGATTTTGGGCGAGATGTGCAACGACCGCTCCGGAAACCATCTTGTAGTTTCTCCCACAAGCACATCATCGGCCACAGAACTTTTCCGCTTGATGCGCGCAAGTCTTATGTTCATGCTCAACGATGCCAACGATAAGGTTGTACTGCTCACTTCGTCAACCTCAGGCGAAGGCAAGAGCTTCATATCAATAAACCTCGCCGCCAGCTTCGCACTGCTTGACAAGAAAGTGCTGCTGATAGGCATGGATATACGCGCACCCCGTCTGGCCGAATATATTGACATACATCCCCAGTTCGGACTCACACAGTACCTGTCGTCAACTGATATTCCCTTGAACAAGATTATCACAAAATCTCCCGTCAAGGATATTCCCGGTCTCGATGTAATTGTGGCCGGTCCTATCCCGCCCAATCCTGCCGAGCTTATAGCTTCAAAGAAGGTTGATATGATGTTCAGCGAGCTGCGTAAGGAATATGATTATATCTTTGTTGACAGCGCGCCTGTGGGCCTTGTCAGCGACACATTCTCGCTCGACCGCATAGCCGACTCCACAATTTATGTGACACGTCTTGACCACACGAGCGCTACCGACGTAAGCTTCATTGACGACATCTATGAAGACAAGCGTCTGAAGAAACTCTCGATTGTAGTGAACGGCGTGAAGTCCAAGAAAACATACGGCTACGGCGAACGCAAATAACAAGGGAATGCTCCGTAAAGATACACACGCGGCGTCGAAAACCGCAGAAAAAGTATCAGCCAAGGAATATCTTCGTTTCTCACGCGAGGATATTCTTTGGCCACTTGTATTTTTGCTGAGCCTGTCAATGATAGGCCTTCATTTTCCGCTCGGCTATCTTCTGGCTCCGGTTATATTGATAAGCCAATTTAAAAAGGACAAGTATGATTTCATGATCATGCTTATGTTCATGCTTTACGGCTATTCGTTTTACAATACCGAAGACATTTATTTCAAAACCCAGGATTTGGCTGCGATTGTGGCATTGGTGTGTCTTGTCATAGTCAAGAAGCCGCCGTTGTTCAAGAAAATAATAGCCGGGATAGTTGTCTATGCGATATGCCTTTTCGTATTGGCATCTCTAAGCGACGAGCCTATGATATCGCAGATATACGGGCCGCGCAACCATCTGCTTATCAGCATACTTTTTCTGCCGATAGTTATTTTCTCGGGTGAAGAGTTCGATATTTTTGAGCTTTTCAGGCATCTGTTTATCTATATGTTCATCATCTGCTGTTTCTATATAGTAGACAGTGTTTTGCTCGGGGGCTACCTGCTTATCCCCAAAAGCCTTGCCGGATGGGGCGAATCGTCCACATTCTACAGCCTTAACATCAATCCTGTAAGCAATGCGTTTTTCAGACGCACCATTCATACTTTGTTCATCCTGGCACTATGCGTGTATCCCATGGCAAAGTATTACAAGTTGAGCACCACTTACTGGATTGTATTTCTGCTCTCACTGTATATCACACGTACTTTCTCGGTGATTGTAGCTTTTGTAATCGTGTATTTCCTCAGTCAAGGAAATTTCAAAAAAATAGGTAAATACGCAATTATCTGTATTCTTACATTTACAGTACTTTACTTTATAGACGGATTAATCACCGGCAACAAAAAGGTTGAAGAATACGAAAACGGACTCACGTATACATCCTCTGTTCTTCGTATCAAATCACATGTTGACCAGATAGGCCAGCTGCTGTCGGGTAATCTTGACGAAGAGACAGCTGCCGCGCTGGGCTCTACCCGCGGCGCTCAGGTAATTCCCAAGATGCAGCATCTTTATGACCTTGACAAGGAATGGACCGGCTTCGGCTTCCTCGACAGATTCAGAACTACCAACCCAAAGTATATAATCGAAAATGAACTTTATATTGATGTCAGCAACTCAGAGGAAGTTGCCGTGGGTGTGGAGGTTATTGTATTTGAAATAATACTAACAATCGGTTATATCGGACTTATAATCCACATACTTTTCTATATATACCTGTGGTGGATTATACGTAAGTTTAAATATTCGGGATATTTCCTGTCTGTAGCCGGATTCTATGTTATTGCCGGATTCGGCGGATTCGGCGGACTTATAGAGCCATACGCCCTCACTATGGCCGGTATAGCTTACGGCTCGGTACTGCTGATGAATAAAGACAAAATCTTCTCTCATTCAAAAACAAGAGGTCGTTTAAGAAGATTTGACGAAGAAAAGAAATAGCTTGATTAATCAAGCTATTTCTTTTCTTCAGGGGTTATATAAATCCGTATTATAGAAATCAAGTATTTCGTTGACCATCTTCAAATAATCGGCCGCGGGCGAACCGGCGTTGAGCGATACCGCCTGATTAAAATCGGTGATGGCCTCGGCCCGCATACCGGCCTTCCAATACAATTTGCCACGCTCAAAGTACAGCGCATCATCCTGAGGCGACTCAACAATCGCCGCAGACAGCTGTTTTACACGGTTTTCTATATTTAATTCCATTATTAAAATATTTTTTGCTAAATTTACGTTATAATAATAACAACTACAAATATAGAACTTCTGAACGATATGCGCAAAATATTTTTATCTGTCTTGGGAGCCCTCATGTCTATCGGTATGGCATGTGGACAGAATCCTATGGCTACAGACTATTCGATGATCGAATGTGACGGGTCGCTGACTCCATACCCCACTGATATTAATCCGGCGGTTTTTCCCGACTCTCTAAAACCTGTATATATAAATCACGTGGGACGTCACGGAGCCAGGTATCCCGCGTCCTCGGCCAATTGTCTTAAGCTTCGTAAAGCCTTGACCAAGGCCGACTCGCTCGGCACCATTACCCCTACCGGAAGACAGCTGGCCAAGCTCAACGACCTTGTGATAAAAGAAAGCGAGAACCGCTGGGGTGCGCTCGATTCATTAGGTATGGCCGAACAACGCGCCATAGCTACCCGCATGTTCTATAATTTCGGCGAGATTTTTAAAGACGGAGCCACGGTAAATGCCATTTCATCATACTCGCCGCGAGTAATGATGAGCATGTACTGTTTCACGCACCAGCTCGACCGCATGGACAACCGCATTAATTTCATTACTTCAACCGGCAGGATGAATTCGCCTCTCGTACGTCCGTTTGACGTGGACGAAGATTACAAGGCGTTCAGAAAAGAAAACCTTACCAATACGGTATATCAGGATTATTTTACTCAGGCTTGTCCTACAGCAGCCATAAAGAGGGTACTCGGTGAGCGATATCCCTTTGCTTCAGACGAAGAGATGCGAGACCTTGCGATTGCCGAATACTACGTTGTTGCAGGCTGCAGAGCCATGAATATAACGCCGAATGCCGCCAAGTATTTTTCAAAAGAAGAATATAACGCCCTGTGGTCGTGTTTCAATCTGCGCCAATATCTGCAACGCACGGCTACAACAATTTCAAGCGTTCCGGCCGACATAGCCTCACAACTTGTTCAGGACCTTATCTCCACTACCGAAGGGTTTATCAACGGCACCAATCCCGCCGTTTGCAATCTGCGATTCGGACACGCCGAGACTCTCATGCCCCTGCTCTCGCTCATGCGACTGAAAGGATGCTACTATATGACCAACTATTTTGACACGGTGGGACTGCACTGGAAGGATTTTGAGGTGGTACCCATGGCAGCCAACCTGCAGATGATACTGTTCAAAAGCAACACCGGCAGGTACTATGTAAGAGTTGACCTCAACGAACGGCCGGTGCCCCTGATCCCTAATTCATCCAATCTGTACACCCCCTGGGGCGAAGCCCGTAACTATCTTACCCGGATATTGCCCCTTACGGCACAATAAACTTCAAGAGCCGGACAACACTCAATGTTGCTCCGGCTCGTCTGTATCTATGTTGAATCGGTTCTTATAAGTTTATTACTATACGACCCGACTCTTTTGCTTCGTTGAGCAAATCTTTCTTAAGCTGATCTTCGTATTCCTTGCGGCGAGTGTTGAGCAAGCGGTTGATTATCTGTTGACGGGCTGCCTCAACCGGCATTGATGAGCCGGCCGGCAATACCTCGGTAATATACAGAAGGTAAGTGAAGCCGTTGAGCGAAACCTCGAGTTTACGGTTCTTGTTAAGCCATTGATTTTCGTTTGAGCCAAAATCGTATGGTATCTTATTATCTATCTGAACCCAATCAACCCAACGGTCGCGGAAGTAATCATAATGTATGGCGCTTTTAAGCACTTCCTTCTCCAGCTTGTCTGCATCGGCCAGCTTGTCTGAATGATACAGTTTCTTGAGTACTTTTAAATTTGAGGCATCGTCAGGCACCTTTAGATAAGTACCTTTGACCATAGGACGCTCAAGTATGAACTCGCTTTTGTGTTTATCGTAATACTCATTTATCAGCGACTCGTCCATCTGCTCTGCCTTGGCTTCAAACATACGTCTAAGGTATTCTTTTACAATAAGTTGGTTGCGGTATTCATCCACCATACGGTTAATATCGGTCATATCTATGTCTTCAGCAGCTATGTCTGATATCAATCGTGTTTCGACCCATTCGTTTACGTAAGCTTTGACAAATCTTATGGAATCGTCGGCGCTGAGACCTCCCGGCAGACTTTTTCTCAGCTCTGCAATAGTGAGCCTATGCCCGTCTACCTGTGCTATCACACCCTCTTTTACATCTGTATCGCCCGAAGAGCAGGCGGCTATTATACAGAAAACACCGCCGGACATAATCCGAGCGATGTTATTCAGAATATGTCCGGCGGTGAACATCTTTTATTGTATTATTTTACTTGTTTAAGAATCTTCTTGTTAATTTTCACTTTATATTTCTTGTGGAGCTGCTGCAACCATTCTTTCTCAAGGGCATTTTGGTAATCGCTTACTACCAGGCCTCTTACATCTGCGGCTTCCTCAGGAGCTTCAAGTATTTTACCGTTGAATGCGGCGTATGAAGTCCATGTCTTGTTTTTATCCTCAGGCTTTGGTCCTCCGAATGCAAGATAGTCAATGTAAGCATTCTCTCCCTTGGCTGCAATCACACGCTCAATGCGGATTTCGCGGCCGAATTTATCGCGCATGAATTTTACGAAGTCAGACGGTGCCATATCGGCCGGTGCAGTCTCGGCAAATTTTAAAGCTTCAGCCAGCACCGAGTCGTTCTTGGTGAAAAATACGTATGACTTATATCTCGGTGCATCCCAAGTGTACTTGCCGCGGTTGTCTTTAAAGAATTTTTCAAGACCTTCAAGATCCTTTGACGCACGATTCCATACATTCTGATTGGATATTTCAAAGAGCAGTATGCCGTCGCGGTATTCGTTGACCAGATTGCGGTACGACTCGTTTTCCACCATCAGTTCGTTTCTTACAAGGTCGCGGATATCATTGTTCATGTTGTATAAGGCGCGACCACGCACGAATGAAACTATCTGCTTGGCGCCATGCAGATTCACTGCATTTGCATCTTTCATTACGTCTGCCACAGTCACGGCTTTTCCTTTGATTGTATAGGCCGGGAGTTGCGATTCCTTCAGTCGGTTGAACAGTGCGGTGTCAAGCACGTTGTTGTGTGCGGCTGCCATCGCTTCAACTTCCGATAATGTTTCCGTAACGAGATGCGCGTCATACTTGGGACGCTGTTTCACAAGGAAAGTAATCTCCGGTTTGCCGGCACGATCTGATTTGTTGATGCTTTCGATAATCTTTTCCTTGTTCTGCTCAAGCGATCCAACGCCGCGGGTGTCGATTTTCTTGATTATATGCCAGCCGAAGTCTGACTTGAAAGGTTCTGAAATCCCGCCCTTGGGCAAAGCGAAAGCCACCGAATCAAATTCGGCAACCATCATACCGCGGCCAAACCATCCAAGGCTGCCGCCGTTAGCGGCCGAGCCATCCTGCGAGTATTTCTTGGCCAGTTCCTCAAATTGCGAGGGATCGGCTTTGATTATACCATACAGTGAGTCGATGAGTGCTTTTTGGCTTTTTTCATCATTCTTTCTATTGTCAGTCAGGCGGATTATATGCTCTACATTGACTTCACCCGGGTTTGCATTTTTCTTTTCAACACGTATCAGGTGCAGACCATAGCCGGAATTCACTACAGGTGTAATCTCACCAACCTCTGTATTGAATGCCGCTTCTTCAAAAGCCCAGGGATAGCGACCGGAGATCACATAACCCATCTTGCCGCCCTTTTCGGCTGAAGGAGTATCCATCGAGTATTGGCGGGCTGCTTCTTCAAAAGTAGTTTTTCCGTCAACAATAGCCTGACGTAACGAATCCAGCATATCGGCGGCGTTAACCGGAGCCATGATATGGCTTACATACACTTCCTTGGTCATGTTATCGTATGCCTGGGCCACCATTGAGTCGAGCTTGGCTTCATCGCGCATGTAAGGCTCTGAAAGCTCATTGCGGAATTTGGTAAATTCATCAATGAAGGCTTTGGTAGTGTCGATTCCGGCAGCTTCAGCATCGGCAACTTTCAGTTTATAGTCGACAAACATACCTACATACTCGTCGATTGTCTGAGGTTTTACCTGCTGTGTATTGTTCTTATGGAAAAGGTATTCAAACTCGCTGAGAGGTACATTTTTTCCGGCAATATTCATCAGCACCGGATCTTTGTCTTTCGCAGTAAGAGCAAGCAGAGACAGTGTTACAAGCCCCGCTGCAAGTAATTGCTTTTTCATTTATCAGAACTATGGTTTATCTTTATCTATTATGGAGTATATAGATAAATAACGTCGGAATACATATTATATTGTATCCCGACGTTAAAATACTTACATGTATATCAGCGAGAGCCTACCGAGTAGTTGGGCGCTTCGGATGTTATGGCAACATCGTGCGGATGGCTTTCGGCAACACCGGCATTGGTAATGCGGGTGAACTTGGCATTGTGCAGGGCGTCGATTGTCGGTGCTCCGCAATATCCCATACCTGCACGCAGGCCGCCGAGCATCTGGTATACCACCTCGTAGAGCGAACCCTTGAACGGCACACGCGCTGCGATACCTTCGGGCACAAGCTTCTTGCTGTCGCTTTCGCCGCCCTGGAAGTAGCGGTCCTTTGAACCCTTTTCCATAGCCTCGAGCGAGCCCATACCTCTATATGTCTTATACTTACGGCCATTGAAGATAATGGTGTCGCCGGGAGATTCCTCCACACCTGCGAGCATACCGCCGAGCATTACCGAGTGTGCGCCGGCTGCAAGAGCCTTGACAATATCACCCGAATAACGTATACCGCCATCGGCAATCAATGGAACTCCTGTGCCCTCAAGAGCCTTGGCCACATCGTATACAGCCGAAAGCTGGGGCACACCTACACCGGCTATGATGCGGGTGGTGCAGATAGAACCCGGACCAATACCAACCTTAACACCGTCGGCACCGTTCTCAACAAGGTAACGGGCGGCATCGCCTGTAGCGATATTACCTACAACCACATCAATCTGGGGGAAGGCAGCCTTCACGTCACGGAGAACACCGATCACACCGGCCGAGTGTCCGTGTGCGGTATCAATAACGAGTGCATCAACGCCGGCCTTTACGAGTGCTTCGGCACGTTCCATCGAGTCGGGAGTAACGCCGATACCGGCAGCTACGCGCAGACGTCCGAGGCTGTCCTTGCAGGCGTAGGGTTTGTCCTTGGCTTTTGTAATATCTTTATATGTAACGAGACCGATAAGACGGCCGTTTGCGTCAACCACAGGAAGTTTCTCAATCTTGTGTTCCTGAAGTATCTGGGCTGCCTCTTCGAGGTTGGTTGACTGAGAGGTTGTAACAAGACCCTCAGAGGTCATAACTTCATCAATCTTGCGGTTGAGATTACGCTCGAAGCGCAGGTCACGGTTAGTAACGATACCTACAAGCTTACCATCCTCGTCGACAACGGGTATACCACCGATGTGATATTCCTCCATCATTTTCAAGGCATCGTTGACTGTAGAGCCTCTGCGTATGGTCACAGGATCATATATCATACCGTTTTCGGCACGCTTCACGGTATGCACCTGGCGGGCCTGTTCGGCGATAGACATATTCTTATGAATAACACCAAGACCACCCTCGCGAGCGATAGCGATGGCAAGCTGTGCTTCGGTCACGGTATCCATGGCTGCTGAAACTATAGGTACGTTCAGAGCAATGTTGCGCGAGAAGCGTGTTGTTAAATCTACGGTACGGGGTAAAACTTCCGAATAAGCCGGAATGAGCAGGACGTCATCAA
Organism: uncultured Bacteroidales bacterium; assembly: GCA_947072905.1. Classification (GTDB taxonomy): domain Bacteria; phylum Bacteroidota; class Bacteroidia; order Bacteroidales; family Muribaculaceae; genus CAG-873. Next base: position 256 of record CAMTKF010000002.1, on the reverse strand, counting down.
AGGTAAGACCGTCCATGGCTACTCTATCTGCAATAAACGACGACATATACTTAGTTTTGTTTTTATTGCATGCAAAGTTACAAATTTTTCTTGTACAAATTAATATTTGAAATATTTTTTTTGGAAAAATCTTTTAAAACGTCCCGTCAGAAATATTTGTTTTTTAATATATGGACCTTCTAAGAAACTGTTTAAATTTATTTGTCGCAGGATTTGAGAAGGATTGTCATTTGGATTTTTGATATTGATGATGGAG
>CAMTKF010000001.1 GCA_947072905.1 uncultured Bacteroidales bacterium | reverse complement strand
TGCAAGAGCTTTATGTGAAAGTTACTTTTGCATCTCATCTTTTGGGCGTCTTATACGCTTTGTTTCAGTCGTGTACGTCAAGTACACTCCTTCAACGCAGCGTTTAATCCGCTCCAAAATATGAGACCCTGTCGTTCACATTTGTTTTTAAACAAGCTCTTATATAATCCCTTATATGCAAATTTTGTGCAAAGTTACAAAATTACTGATTGTATATTGATAAAAAATGCGTAACTTTGCATAATAACTTATAAGTAATCATTGGTAAACTTTAAACTGACTTAGCAGAGTGTACAAAACTCTGTGAATTAATCATATCTTTGAAAATGGGATTTTTTAAAAGCATTTTCTCGCGTGAGAAGAAACAAACCCTTGATAAAGGTCTTGAAAAAACCAAAGAGGGCGTTTTCAGCAAATTAAAACGAGCTTTCATAGGTCGTAAGACTATTGATGATGACTTCCTTGACGAGCTTGAGGAAATTTTCATAACAAGTGATGTCGGGGCTGAAACCACCCTGCGTATCATCGAGCGTATCCAGAACAGAGCCGCCCGCGACAAGTATGTGGGTGAGGGAGAGCTTAACGATATGCTTGTTGAAGAAATCACTGCTCTGCTCACCGAAAACGACAATGAAGACTCCAACGACGGACGATTCGTTGTGCCTGAAGGCAAGGGCAAACCTTATGTCATCATGGTAGTTGGTGTCAACGGTGTTGGTAAAACCACCACCATAGGCAAACTCGCATATCAATACAAGCAGGCAGGTTACAAGGTGATTCTTGGAGCCGCCGATACATTCAGGGCTGCCGCTGTAGAGCAGATAGACGAATGGGGTCGCCGTGCCGGTGTGCCTGTAGTCAAGCAGCAACTCGGTTCTGACGCGGCTGCCGTGGCATACGACACCCTGCAGAGTGCTGTGGCGCAGGGGGCGGATGTGGTGATAATTGATACCGCAGGCCGACTCCACAACAAGAAGGGTCTTATGGACGAACTTTCCAAAATCAAACGTGTTATGGAAAAGGTTGTGCCCGAGGCTCCGCAGGAAGTGCTTCTTGTGCTCGACGGCTCTACCGGACAGAATGCTTATGAACAGGCACGCCAATTCTCCGCTGCCACACAGGTTACCGACCTTGCCGTAACAAAACTTGACGGCACGGCCAAGGGTGGCGTTGTGATTGGCATTAGCGATCAGTTCCGCCTACCCGTGAAATATATCGGACTGGGCGAAGGCATAAGCGATCTGCAGGTATTTAATAAGCGAGAGTTTGTAGAAAGTCTTTTCGGACGCCGATAACCATCATATAACAGTCGCATAGCGATTTATGAAAAGAGTAAATGTGATAACGATGGGATGTTCCAAGAATCTCGTCGATAGTGAACGTGTGCTGCATTTGCTTGCAGATGCCGGCATAGATGCGGTTCACGAAGAAGCTGATTTCAGAGACGGTTCCGTTATAATTAATACATGTGGCTTTATAGGCGATGCCAAAGAGGAATCAATCGCCACTATACTTGATGCGTGTAGATGCAAGGCCGAAGGTATTGTCGACAAGGTTTATGTGATGGGCTGCCTGAGCCAGCGTTACTCAAAAGAACTCCCTGATGAGATTCCTGAGGTCGATGGCTGGTTTGGAAAGTTTGACTGGGACGCCGTGGTCAAGGCTGTAACATCGGCCGCGCCTGCGGTTTCGAGTAAATTTGACTGGGGCAGGGAGCTGTCCACACCGCGGCATCATGCGTATCTGAAGATTGCCGAGGGCTGCAAACGCATGTGTGCTTTTTGCGCCATTCCGCTGATTACAGGCCGATACCATTCTCGACAGCCTGATGAAATCATTGAAGAGGTAAAGCAGCTTGTAGCCAAGGGTGTAAAGGAATTCAATGTCATAGCCCAGGATTTGTCGAACTATGGCAGAGACCTTAAGGGCGACAAAACCTCAACCTCGCTCGCAACATTGCTCGAGCGTATCAGCGACATACCCGGCGTAGAGTGGATAAGGCTTCATTATGCCTATCCGGCCGATTTTCCTTACGAGATTCTGCCGGTAATGGCTTCCCGTGATAATATATGCAAATATCTTGATATAGCGCTTCAGCACATAGACGACAAGGTGCTTGATAACATGCACCGTCATATTGATGCTGAGGCTACCCGCAAGTTGCTTGCCCGCATACGCAAGGAAGTGCCGGGAATACATATCCGCACTACGCTTATGGTAGGTTTCCCCGGCGAGACTGAGGAAGCTTTTGAACGGCTTGTGGAATTTGTCAAGGAACAACGCTTCGACCGCATGGGTGCATTCGCCTATTGTGAGGAGGAAGATACCGCAGCCGCACGCGAGTTCACTGATGATATACCTCAGGATATCAAGGACAATCGCGTGCAGACTATAATGGATATTCAGGAAGAAATAGCCTTGGAAATCAATCAGGAAAAAGTCGGCAGCATACAGCGTGTAATAATTGATTCTGAAAACGATGATTATTATGTAGGTCGCACACAATATGATTCACCCGAGGTAGATCCTGAAGTATTGGTGGAAAAGGATAAAGAATTGGAAATCGGTGAATTTTACGACGTTAAAATCACCCGAGCCATGCCTTTTGAACTAATGGGGACTGCGCTATGAAAAAATTGCAAATCAACGACAAAATACGCATGAAAGTTGATGAAGCTTTATCCTCCGGAAAAAGCTTCATGCTTTATCGTATACCAACATATTCGCCAAAATTTGTAGCTGCCGGCAACAAAAAGGCAGACTGCTTTATAACTCCATGGCGCGAAAAATTCGACAACAGCATTTTAATCAACGAAAAGGATTGGGATGTTGACAGGACTCCATATCCCATACCTGAATCTACTTCAAAGCAGCAGTATCAACGACGTCTTGAAGGGTTGATTGAGACTCTCAATACACGCGGTATGGCTAAAACAGTTATTTCGCGCATAATCTCCGGAGAAAACAATTGCAACTGGATCGACGTTGCCGAGGATCTATGGAACGCATTTCCTGATTCATTCGGATACTTGTTCTATACTCCGACTACAGGCGCATGGCTTGGGGCTACCCCCGAGAAATTGCTTATAGCCTATCCTCCCAATCATTTTTCCACACAGGCTCTTGCCGGAACCTTGCCGGCCGATGCTGACTGGAATGTAAAGAACTATGAGGAGCAACAGATAGTAGTGGATTATATCGAGCAGATACTCAACGATACAAAAACGCCCTTTAAAGCCATTGGCCCGAAAGAGGTGGTTTATGGTAAAATAAAACATCTCAGCACTTCATTTGCAGGATTGCTCAATCAGGAGGATTCTTTCGGCCATGCAAAGTTGCTTCTCGACAGGCTCGCGCCCACTCCGGCCTTGGCCGGATATCCCAAGGGCGATGCCTTTGATGATATTGATGAAATCGAGGATCATGAGCGCTGCTGCTATGGAGGTTATATAACCGTCATGAATAAAGAAACGGGCAATATAAACAGCTATGTCACTATAAGGTGCGTGCAGTTTGACCCACGTACAGGCAAGTGGGCTGTGTATGCAGGCGGCGGTATAACCCCGAAGTCTGACCCTGCCGTAGAGTGGGAGGAAACCGAAGCTAAAGCTTCAAAACTGATAGAAATCATTCAATGCAACACAGACCTCAAAAGCTCTTTGTAATAATCTTTACGGCACTTACCGTACTGTCTGTGCTGTCCATTTGCCCGTGGGGCAAGTGGACCAATGGCGCATTGAAAGATTTTAACCTTTTGGGCGATATATTGCCACAGGCTGCCGTGGTCAATGAAGCCGTGTCAGACAATATTGACCCTGAATTAATAGAATTTGCTCAAGAACAAGAGCAGGCTGCTGACTCCATGGCCGCCCGGGCATTGGAAGTGGCTGAAGATACTGTTGTATCCGTCCCGGCCGAAGATTTCAAAGCACCCCGCAAAAACGGTTCTGTAATCATTGAAGATTATTCAGCTGCCGGTTCGGGTCTTGCTGAATTGAACTCGAAATTAAGAGGTGCTTCAGATGCCAAGATGAGGATAGCCATGATTGGCGATTCCTATATCGAAGGCGATATATTCTCACAGGATATACGTGCATCTCTGCAGAATCTTTATGGTGGAAGCGGAGTGGGTTACGTTGGCGCTTTCTCGCAGTTCCCGGGTTTCAGGCAATCTGTGACTCAGACTTCTGACAGTTGGGAAGAAACGGACATAAAGAATATGAAAAACGATAATCTCCGTACTATTCTCGGCCGTTATCATACAGCAGAACGATCTACTTCCAAGGTGAAATTCAGAGGTACTTCAAAAATATCCAATGCCGGCTCGTGGGATAACACATTAGTGCTTTTCGTCGCGCCTCACAGTGGTGAGATAAGCTTTACAGGAACAGATAATACCTCTGAGTCATTTCTTGTAGAAGGTTCACAGGATATACAATGTGTCGCTCTCAACACCACATGCTCAAATATAGAGATTTCATCTGATATTCCGGGTTTGAAGGTGCTTGGTATATGGCTTGAAGGCAACAATGGTATAGTCCTTGATAATATTTCATTGAGAGGTAACAGTGGTATCAGTCACCGCCGCCTGTCGGAGGGTGCCACCGCTTCCATGCGCCGCTGGATTGACTACGACCTGATAATCCTGGAATTCGGACTTAATGCTCTTTCTGCGGGTCAAAAGGATTATACCTCATATTGCAAAGCAATGATTGAAGTGGTGAATAATCTTAAGAATCTGTATCCGCGTGCACAGATACTCATTATGGGTGTGGGCGACCGTGGTACCAAATCGGGCACGGAGTACATTTCAATGAGGACAATCCCTGCTATGGTACGAGCTCAGCGCGAAGTAGCCCGACGCACCGGTTCGCTCTTCTATGACACACGTGAAGCTATGGGTGGCGAGGGCGCATCCATCGACTGGCACAAACGTAAATTATTGAATTCAGACTTTGTACATCTCAATCATAAAGGTGGCAAAGAGCTTGCCGATATATTTATTGAATCATTATCAAATTCTTTACAATAATGTCTAAATCCTCTCTCTTTTTATCAGCCGCGCTCTGCATTGCAAGTCAGGCCCTGCTCGCGCAGGATTTGACAGATGCACAACAGGATCTGCGTATAAATCCGGATATTGAGTATTCGCAGGTTAAGAGCATCATTTCTTATCCATCTTATGTAAGGATAGGAAATAATCACATAATAATGAATGGTGACGATTGGACTTCATTGGCTCAATCTCTGCGTGGTGCTGACTCTACCCGTATCAATATAGTTCACATAGGCGATTCGCATCTGCAGGCCGATATGGGTACAGCTGTCACACGTAATCGTCTCTCGCAGCAATTCGGCACAGCAGGCCGAGCATTGGTCATCCCGTTTAAGCTCGCAGGGACAAACGAACCCAACGACTACACGATTTCTACATCGGCAGTCATGAACAAGTCGCGTCTGCTCAAGACTCCGTGGTCCACCCCTATGGGCTTTACAGGAATCTCACTTCAGCCCTCAATGGAATTGTTCGACTTCAATCTGTCGTGCAACGAGCCGTTTGATTCAATTGAAGTTCTGTATACGGGAATGGACTTGCAATTATATCAATGCGACAGCATAGGTACATATAAGGAACCCGGCAGGCTCAAGATAGGACTCGAATCGCCTGCGACCTCTGCAAGCCTTACATTGAAGGGTACCAAAGATATTGCAATCCATGGTTTCAATCTGCTCAAAGGCAACACCGGAATAGCCTATAACGTTATCGGCAATAACGGTGCCACCTACAGCACATACAATGCCCTCGACAATTTCGCATCGGATATATCGAGGTTTAATCCCGCGCTGATTATCATATCTCTTGGTACTAACGAAGCCTTTGGCAAGACTTCAAACGAAGAGCTGAGTTCGCAGATATATAAAATGGTGAAAAATCTCAGGTCGGAATGCCCCGGCGCGAAGCTGTTGATAACCACACCCTCAGAGTGTCAGCGAAAGATAGTCACCCGACGTCGCAAAGGACGTCGCCGCCGCTACACCTCATATCTTGTAAACGCAAACATCAACCGTTTGAGAAACGTCATACTCAATTTTGGCAAAGAACATGGTATTCCCGTCTATGATTTCTATGACGTGGCCGGGGGTGACGGATCTTCATTCAAATGGCTCAAAGACCAATATCTTAATAAAGACAGAATACATCTCACACATGCCGGTTATAAGCTTCAGGGCAATCTGTTTACCGATGCTCTTGAGGAAGCGTTGACGCCGGCCACCGATAAATGACACAATCAAAATGAATGACTTTCTTAACGAATTCAATTTCGAAAAAATAGGTCGTTTGCTTCTCTACGACCCTTCGCAGCCTTTGCTGTTCAATACAGGGCTGTTTCTAATGCTGTTTGTATGCTTCATGGCTGTGTATGAAGCTTTGCGTTCCCGACAGACTGTAAAGATGATAATTACAATCCTGTTCTCGCTATATTTTTATTATAAGTCGAGCGCGGAGTGTTGTTTCATCCTATTCGGAGTGTGTGTGAGCGATTATCTCCTTGGCCGATGGCTATATGCTACCGAAAAAGATTGGATTCGCCGTAGCATTGTAGGTATCAATCTGGCGGTTAATATCGGAATGCTTGTTTACTTCAAATATTTCAATCTGTTGGTCAAATCGTGGGCAGATTTCACCAACGGCGGTTTTGACACTCTCGATATAATATTGCCTGCAGGAATATCATTCTTCACATTCCGCTCCATCAGTTATATCGTGGATATATATCGCAGGGATATTGAAGCCGAGCGTAATTTTCTTAATTATACATTCTACCTCACATTTTTTCCACCGCTGCTTGCCGGCCCGGTTGTGAGAGCCAAGGATATGTTGCCTCAGATAAAGGCTAATTCTCAGGCATCGCCCGAGATGGTGGGTGAAGGCTTGTTCCTTATAATGACGGGGCTGATAAAAAAAGTGATAGTGGCCGACTATATTTCGGGTAACTTTGTAAACCGAATTTTCGACAACCCCGCTCTTTACTCAGGCTTTGAAAATGTGATGGGCTGCATAGGATTTACCATTCAGCTCTACTGCGACTTCTCGGGCTACTCGGATATGGCCATAGGAATAGCCCTGCTTATGGGATATCGGTTCAAGGAAAATTTCCGTGCCCCGTTCAAGGCTCAGAATCCAACTGAATTCTGGCATCGTTGGCACATATCGCTGTCCACATGGTTGCGCGACTATCTGTATATCCCTATGGGCGGCTCGCGCAAAGGCAAGTATCGCACATATCTGAATAACTTCCTTACCATGGTGATCGGAGGCTTATGGCACGGCGCATCATGGATGTATGTGCTGTGGGGTGCATATCACGGCGCACTGCTCGTTTGCCACAAGGCTATTCGCAAAGTTTACCGTGCGCCCGAATGGCTTCGCGATACATTAGTTTTAAAAATAGTAAATACTGTTGTGACCTTCACGTTGGTGGTTATAGGCTTTGCTATCTTTAGAGCTGATTCACTCTCGACTCTTGAAACAATGGGAACGCAGATTTTTAATGATTTCCACGCCTCGGTAGCCCCCCAATTCATAGAGAGCTATATTCTGATTGTATTGGCCATCGGTGCGGCACTTGTCATGCACTATACTCCGCGTAAATGGACAACAGGACTCACTGAAGCTTATATCTCTGTCCCTGTGGTGTTTCAAGGTTTGGCGCTTGCTTTGGTGATCTTCTTTGTTATACAGGCAAGCTCTTCTGATTTGGTTCCGTTTATATATCTGCAATATTGACATTGATAGTGGATTTTATTAAATAATAAAAAGGTTTAAAAATAAAAAGTTTTCCAAAACAAATTTATAATAAGCTGACTATTAATGATATATAATTTTTTAGAATGACAAAAGTTTTCCAAAATGTAAAACTTTTGTCATTCTTGCTTGTATATTATGGATAATCTTCATACCTTTGCAGTGTCAAAAATTTAATAAGTCAGAGAAATAACAAACACAGAAAAGACCTCAAATCCATGATACAGATAGTCGTAAAGCGAGATGGCCGCGTTGTCGGTTTTAATGAAGAAAAAATCAAAGGCGCAATCCGCAAGGCCATGCTTGCTACGGAGACCGGTGAAGACGAATCGCTGATTAATAAGATAGCCACAAGAATCGCTGCCCACGGGCAGGAGCGTATGACTGTGGAAGAAATTCAGGATCTCGTTGAGCTCGAGCTCATGAAAAGCTCACGCAAGGAAGTTGCCCGCCGTTACATCGCTTACCGCGACCAGCGTTCTCGTGCCCGCAAGGCCAAAACCCGCGATATGTTCATTGAAATCATAGAAACCAAAAACAATGACATCACACGCGAAAACGCCAATATGAACACTGATTCTCCCGCCGGGATGATGATGAAGTTCGCTTCTGAGACTACCAAGCCCTACGTAGACGACTATCTGCTCAGCGAAGAAGCCCTGATGGCTGTAAGAAGCGGCTATATCCATATCCACGATAAGGACTATTATCCCACCAAGAGTCTTACCTGTGTTCAGCACCCCCTCGACCGTATTCTGGAAAACGGATTTATCGCAGGCCATGGCGAAAGCCGTCCGGCCAAGCGTATCGAAACCGCAAGTGTAATCGCTTGTATCTCGCTCGAAACCGCGCAGAACGAAATGCACGGCGGACAGGCTATTCCGGCTTTTGACTTCTATCTTGCTCCGTACGTAAGAGCTTCATTTATCGAGGAAATCAAAAATCTTGAAAACCTCTATGGCAAAGATTTCTCTGACTTATATAATGTGGAACTGAAGGATTATGAAAAGCGCGATCTGGATGGTCTTGAGGGCAAGGATCGTGTGCTCGCCCATGCCGTCAACCGCACAGTGAGCCGTGTGCATCAGGCTATGGAAGCCTTTATCCACAACATGAATACAATACACTCCCGTGGCGGTAATCAAGTGGTGTTCTCGTCCATTAACTATGGAACTGATACATCAGCCGAAGGCCGTTGCATAATCCGCGAACTGCTCAAGTCGACATACGAAGGTGTAGGCAATGGCGCCACAGCCATATTCCCCATTCAGATATGGAAGAAGAAACGTGGCGTAAGCTATCTGCCCGATGATCCTAACTATGACCTGTATCAACTGGCATGCAAGGTTACAGCCCGCAGATTTTTCCCTAACTTCGTGAATCTCGACGCTACCTTCAATCAGCACGAGAAGTGGGACGCCAACGACCCCAAACGTTATCTGTATGAAGTGGCAACAATGGGATGTCGTACACGTGTGTTTGAAGACCGTTATGGCGAAAAGACTTCAATCGGTCGCGGTAACCTCAGCTTCACAACCATCAATATTGTACGTATCGCTATAGAGTGCATGAGTATTCGCGATAAGGAAGAGCGTATAGCCAAATTCTTTGTAGAACTCGACCGCGTTCTCGACATCGCCGCCCGTCAGCTTTGCGACAGATATGATTTCCAGAAAACAGCTCTCGCCAAGCAATTCCCGCTGGTAATGTCTAAATTATGGAACGGTGCCGATAAACTCAATTATACTGACACCATCGAACCCGTAATTAATCATGGAACTCTCGGTATCGGTTTCATTGGTTTGGCAGAATGTCTCGTCGCTCTTACAGGCAAGCATCACGGCGAAAGCGAGGAATCGCAAAAACTGGGCTTGCGCATAGTAGGCCACATGCGTTCACGAGCCAATGAATACTCTGAAAAGTATGACCACAACTTCTCAGTACTCGCAACTCCGGCCGAGGGTCTTTCAGGTAAGTTCACTACCAAAGACCGCAAGAGTTTCGGTGTGATTGAGGGCGTTACAGACAAGATTTACTATACCAACTCAAATCACGTGCCCGTATACTATCACTGCTCGCCCCGTCATAAGGCTGAAATTGAAGCACCGTATCATGAAATGACCCGTGGCGGCCATATATTCTATGTAGAGATAGACGGCGATGCAACCCATAATCCCGACGCTATCGCCAATGTGGTGGATCTGATGGATAAGCATAACATAGGATATTGCTCGGTTAACCATAACCGCAACCGTTGCATGGATTGCGGATACGAGGATGCCTCTGAAGACCTAAAGGAATGCCCTGTATGTCATTCGCACAATATCGACTGCCTGCAGCGTATCACAGGTTACCTTGTGGGAACAACCGACCGATGGAACAATGCCAAACTCGCAGAGCTTAAAGACCGCATAGTTCATAACTGATGGAAAAGACTCTCAGGGTAATAGATATTGTAGAAGGAACAAGTGTCGACGGTCCCGGCCTGCGTACTTCAATCTATCTTGCAGGCTGCGAACATCGTTGCCCCGGGTGCCACAACCCGCATACCTGGCCGCATGATGCGGGCAAAGATATGACAGTGAGTGAACTGATTTCTGTTATAGAATATAATGATTTCAATGTCACTCTTACCGGAGGTGACCCCATATATCAGGCCGAGAGATTGCTTCCGCTTGTCAAAGCAATAAGGCAGCTTGGAAAAACTATTTGGCTGTATACAGGCTTCACATACGAAGAGCTACTTGAAATGCCATCGGCTTGTGCGATATTGCCCTACATTGACACGGTAGTCGACGGCCCGTTCATAATGGAGCAAAGAGATACCACTCTGCAGTTCAGAGGATCGCGAAACCAACGTTTAATCAAAATCTGATCATCTCAAAAAAGAGTCCCCGACACTGATAGAAAGTTGCCGGGGACTCTTTGATATGTAGATAGGTATTTTATGTTGTTACTTAACCGAAATGCCGTGTTTGTGCAGTTGCTCAAAATCGGTTTTACGCAGGCCGGCGCGTTTTAGGGTTACCTTCTCGTTATAATCGTTGAGATATACACGCGTGGGCGTTTCGTAGAGCGGAGATACCAACGATTTAGTCAAGTCAACATAATCCGACCTTATACCTGCCAGGTCCATCATTGTATTGAAAAGGGATGCTGACGAAGATATGTCTTTATCTTTATATGATTGTGCGGTCTTAAACAGTTCAGGATATTCATCTTTATATTTCGATGACATCCATGCAACCATCGGAACGTGTATCTGATAATATGTAGGTACGGGTGAGGCATGAAGGAAACGTTCTCGCTCGTCATCAAATATATCCTCGCCATGATCTGATACATACAGCATGGCCGACGTCGCATCCTCAGCCTCGAGAATATCTGCCAGATCATTCAATAATTTATCTGTGCCGACTATGGTGTTGTTATATGCGTTGATAAGCTGATCTCGGTTCTTAGCCTCGGCAAGTGGTACATAATCGGGCCTGAATACCGACGATTCGGCAGGATAACGGTCTACATAATTAAAATGCGAGCCGTAGGTGTGCAGTACTATGAACAGCTTGTTATCACCTGCATCTAATGTTTTGCGCACCGGATCGGTCAATTCTGCATCATAATGATTTTTACCATCATCTTTAAGGAATACGGTTGTATCGGCTTCGTTGGCAAAGAAATCAATGAATGAATGATTGCGTCCCTGGTTGGAGAAGTAGGCAGTCTTGAATCCAGCTTCCTTGAATGCCGTGATAATACTTTTTGTAGTGTATATTGAATCATTAAAATTATCAGCGCCCAGTGGAGTCATGAGCATCGGAACGCTTTTATGTGTGGTATTGCTCTCGCTGAGCACTTTGGAAAAAGCTACTATGTCGTCCCTTTTTGACAGCAGGGGATTGGTAGGACGGTCATATCCTAAAATCTGCCAATTATCGGCTCGCGAAGTTTCTCCAATCACCATCATATATATCTCTTTATCATCAGACGGATGTGCAGGTGTGGCTTTGTACGAAAAAGAATCTGAGGTCTTGTGATAATTCTCAGTTGCCACTGTACGCTGAACAGCCGCTACGGTGTTTCGCATTACGTTGACCGGGAATATTTCTTTTGAAATATTAAATCCTTGCACAAATATATAGCAGATACCGATAGTCACAATTCCTGCTGCCGCAGTCCATAATCCGAGTTTGCGAATCTTATACCGCTGCCTTTTGTCCGGAAATATTTTTTTCACTGCCAGAACGATTCCCCATATTAACGAAGGTATGTATAAGACACAGATGGTGACGACAGCCGAAGCAAGATTGACTAATAATTCAGAAGCTTCCTCTACATTAGTGGTGGCAACATTGAGCAGCATGTCAATGGCTATTATAGATTCTCCATAAAGGAAAAGAAGTACTACTTGAAAAGCGCCATAAAAAAGCGCGAAAAACAATATCAGTGCAGCTGTGCGCCCTGCGTTTTTCCATAGGCTCATCACAACGCAGTATATTCCCAGAGGAAATAATACATTGCTTATCATGGCCAAAACGCTGTACGACTCTGTGAAATCAAGCGCGATATTGGGGATAATCAAAAGTAGCGGATAAAACCAAATGAATACATTTGGCGAAAATATTTTTTTAAAAATATGTGACATTTTTGAATTTACATCAGTTGTTTTGCGAGGTTTGATAATTTAGAATGCTTCGTTGATATTGAAGAAAAACCCCTTTTCATGCTTTCCGAAACCTACATCCAATCTCACATTCATGTTCTTCTTGAATTCCCAGCGATATCCCACACCGAAATTCGGAAGCAGTTCGTGAAAGTTTATTTTATCTACCTTAGGAAATACGGAGCCAACTCCGCCCCATACTACAAAGCCATGACGGCGCCATACATGTTGACGCAGTTCTACGCATAAGTCGGCGGCGCCTTTATCGCGGTATCGTCCTTCGAAATAGCCGCGCATAAATTCGCTTCCGCCAAGATACGGCATTACGCCCCACGGTGTTTTGCCCCATGTAACCTTCCAGTGCAGGCGCGAGGCCAGAGTGGCATCTTTCCATAGCGGAAAGTAGCACGCCGCCGTGAGTTCATTGGCCTTATAAGGATATTTGTTGCCCATCCAGCCGAATGCAAATGATTGATCAAAACGTATGAAAAAGCCGTGTTTGGGTGCAGTAAGATTGTCGCGGGTGTCGTATCTGAACGATGCGCCTATGCTGTAATTGAAAGATCTGTCAGGCAGTCCGGCCCATAATTCCGGTTTGCGGAAATCACGCGCGTTTATATAATCAAACGTAATCATCGGCCCTATATATACTGAAGATGCTACACGCCACGCAAAGTGGGCTTCGGCGTGCGATGACAAATATTTATATCTTGACTCGTTGGAGTCAACGCTGCACTGCTTATATCCCACGCCCCAGAACTTAGTGTCGATTGAGGCGAAATTCACTTCATAATTCAATCGCATACGGTCGTGCGGAAAGATATGTTCGCCTCTCAAGGTGAGTTCAAAATGAGCCGCAGTCGTGGCCTTGAAACTTAACGACATATTGGAAGGTGTGGTCATTGAGTCCTCCGGACATGTGTTGTAGGCTCCGGCGGCCACAAGTCCTACTCCAAACTTGGAATCAGAAGAATAGAAGGGACCACCGATAAAACTTATATCCATTTTCCGTCCTACCTTCTTCTTGTTTGATTCATTAAAGTAATTTATGATTTTATTAATAAATCCCTGTTTTTTCGGAACCGTGTCAATATCAGATGCCGCGATGACATTTTCGCTGTCTTTGGCCATAATGGATAAAGAAAGCGAAAAAAACGCTAAAAAATAAATTAATCGTAGTCTCATAATAAATAGCTGTACAAATGTAACAAATTATTTTTGTAACTTTGTTTATTGAAATCACATTTTTTGTAAAAAATAAATGAGAAACACGGCTAAGAAAGTTGCTCGTATGATAGCCTCCCTGCTCTATGCTCATGGGGTGAAAGAGGTTGTAATATCGCCCGGTAGCAGGAACGCGCCCCTTATCGTTGCTGTCGAACGTCATCCCGGTATCAATACCCGGGTAGTCATTGATGAGCGTTCAGCAGCATTTATAGCGCTTGGTATGTCCAATGCTGCCGGTTCTTCGCCCGTAGCATTGATTTGCACATCCGGGACTGCCGCACTCAACTATGCCCCGGCCATAGCCGAGGCATTCTACCGCCATGCGCCGTTGATTGTCATTACCGCCGACAGACCCTCGGAATGGATTGATCAGGACGATTCACAGACTATCAAACAGCCGGGTATTTACAACAACTTCATAAAGGGTTCGTTTGATATCCCGGTTGAGACTGAAGAGCCCGACCGATTGTGGATGATAAACCGCACGGTTAATGATGCCTTTACTCTTGCCACAGACGGACAACCGGGTCCTGTACATGTAAATGTACGTCTTGCCGACCCATTGGGCCAAACAGAACATATTGATGATAATGATTCTTATGGTGACGAAGCAAGATGTATAGACCTATGCGGCAATTCGTATCAGATTGATTCAGATTGTATTGCAAATCTTGCCGAGCAGCTCAAGTCACCTGCCAAGGTACTTGTTCTTGCAGGATTCATGGAACCGTGCGGATTGGATAAGTCTCTCGCTCGCATGGCACAGCAACCCAACGTGGTAGTGATGCACGAGGCCCAGAGCAATCTGCATAATCATAATAATGATGCTTTTATATCTAATATAGACGCAACATTACGGTACATCGGTCCTGAGCTTGATGAAAGATATTCGCCGGATATTGTGATAACTTTGGGAGGTTCGCTCACATCCCGAATGGTGAAGGAGTGGCTGCGACGCTGCCCCTCGCTCAGGCATTGGAGCATAGGTGTGAACGACCATGCGATAGACTGTTTCCGCAAACTCTCGGTACGCCTGAGTGTCCTGCCGGCTGTTGCCGTAAATGCTCTTGCCGATTGTTTGGATAATCAAAAATTGGCGGCACCCACCGAATATAAGCGACATTGGCTTGATGCCAAGATTAAATCCTCTGAATCGGCCGAAGAGTGGGCCCGGCTTAGCCCTTGGTGCGACTTCAAAGCTGTTTATAAGCTGCTGCAAGCTCTGCCCGAGCGATGCAATCTGCAACTCAGCAACGGCACCTCTGTAAGGTATGTTCAACTTTTTGATTACTCAAAAGCAGCCCGCATAGACTGTAATCGTGGTGTAAGCGGGATTGATGGCTGCACATCCACTGCCATAGGAGCTGCGCTCATGAGCCGGAATCCGACAGTCCTTATTACAGGTGATATGAGCATGCAGTATGACATAGGAGCTTTGGCATGTACCTTCATACCTGACAATTTCAAGATTGTTGTTCTCAATAACGGCGGTGGTGGTATATTCCGTTTCATACGCACAACCCGAAATCTCGAAGAACTCCAACGCGATTTTGTGGCTGATGTGCGTCTGCCTTTGGCCAAGCTTTCCGATGCTTACGGCTTCAACTACTATTTGGCTTCTGACCATACGGAGTTTGAGAGAGTTATTGCAGCTTTTTTTGATGATAATTCGCGTCCGTCTATTTTAGAGATAGTGACCGATGGTGAACTGTCTGCATTGAATTTAAGAAAATTTTTTGAAACAAGATAAAATAAATAACGATATGTCAACACGCAATTGGACAACCATCAAGGAATATTCAGATATTCTGTTTGACTTCTATAACGGCATTGCCCGCATTACAATCAACCGTCCTGAGGTGTATAACGCATTCCGTCCTCAGACAAATGCACAGATGCTCGATGCCATGGATTACTGCCGCACTCACAAGGAAGTAAGGGTGATCGTGCTCACCGGAGCCGGCGACAAGGCTTTTTGCTCAGGCGGTGACCAGAATTACAAAAGCCGTGGTGGATATAGAGACGAGAATGATGTTCCGCGTCTTAATGTACTTGATCTTCATAAAGCTATACAAAGCATCACCAAGCCTGTTATAGCAATGGTAAATGGCTATGCCATAGGCGGCGGCAATGTGCTTCAGGTTATCTGCGATCTGTCGATAGCCTCGGAGAATGCACGTTTCGGACAGACAGGCCCCAAGGTAGGCAGCTTTGACGCCGGATTTGGCTCTTCGTACCTTGCCCGCTGCGTGGGTCAGAAAAAAGCCCGCGAGATATGGTATCTCTGCCGTCAATACACAGCTGCCGAGGCTCTTGAGATGGGAATGATAAACAAGGTGGTTCCGTTTGACAAACTCGAAGACGAAGTTGTTGAATGGTGCGAGACCATAATGAAACGCAGTCCTTTCGCCATACGTATGATAAAGAGGGCACTGAATGCCGAGCTTAACGGCCAGCACGGCCTTATGGAATTTGCCGGTGATGCCACCCTCATGTACTATCTGATGGATGAAGCGCAGGAAGGCAAAAACGCATTCCTTGAAAAACGCGATCCCGATTTTGACCAATTCCCTCAATTCCCGGGTTAAAAGGGTATGTTTGCCGAATGGGCGCCTTACAGGCTTGATTTCCGTTTTCTGGCACGCACATCGAGAGATTCGATGCGCGTGAAGGATACGTACTTCATACGTCTCATTGACGATGACAATAACCGCATCGGATACGGGGAATGTGCTCTGTTCAAGGGACTGAGTAAAGAAGATTCGCCACTCTACGAGTCAGAACTAAGCAGGTTTTGTAAAAATCCGGAACTTGAAAAAATGAATTCATCCATACGGTTTGGATTTGAGAGTGCCCTGTGTGATATGGGCGCTCTTGAATCCAATGACTTCACGCGTGGAGAAGCCGGTATTCCTATCAACGGCTTGATATGGATGGGTGATAAACACACAATGCTCCAACGGATTGATGAGAAACTTAAATCAGGCTTTCATATCCTCAAACTCAAGATTGGAGGCATTGACTTTGGGCAGGAGCTCGAATTGCTCGCTTATATCCGTGGCAGATATTCAGCCGACGAGCTGCAGCTACGGCTTGATGCCAACGGCAGTTTTAATGCAGATGATGCGTTGGGGCGTCTTGAAACTTTATCTAAGTACGCTGTCCATTCTATTGAACAACCCATCAAGCCTATGCAATGGGAAGCAATGTCGCGGATATGCCGTGAATCGCCCATACCTATAGCGCTTGACGAGGAGCTGATAGGAGTGCATTCACAACGTGAAGTCAGCGAGATACTTTCAACGCTAAGTCCGCAATATATAATATTGAAGCCGTCATTGTGTGGCGGATTCAGCGGTGCGGATTGCTGGATTGACGAGGCCGAGAAACTTGGAATAGGGTGGTGGGCTACCTCGGCCCTCGAGTCTAATATAGGTCTTGAAGCTATTGCCCGATGGCTGGTAAGACGTTGCGGTACCGCAAATCTTGAGCTGCCCCAGGGGCTTGGCACCGGTCAGCTATATCACAATAACACCGCTTCGCCACTTGAACTGCGTGGTGACAGGCTGTTTTATCATCCCGAGAAAAAGCGTATGATTCCTGAACTAGAATGGCAACGATAAAAGACTTTTTGAAAGAATGGTATTCTGCCGATGATTTTGTTATCGCTCATACCAGCGGTTCTACCGGTGTACCCAAGCAGATAAAATTGTTGAAAAGAGACATGGTAGCCTCGGCCGAGGCTACCAACCGTTTTTTCGGCATTACCGGCGACTCTGTTTTGGTCTCTCCATTATCAACCGACTATATAGCCGGTAAAATGATGGTGGTTAGGGCCGAAACAGCAGGATGCAGGCTCATTGAAATACCGGTATCAAACCATATAGAACTGCCATGTGCCGCCGACTTGTTGCCGGTAGTGCCATCTCAGATTCCATCAATACTTGATAACCATGACGCCGACAGGAAGATAAGGAATTTATTGATAGGCGGAGCACCTTTGTCTGACAAACTTGCTCAAGCTGTAAAGACGCGGGGAATCAATGCGTGGCTCGGATATGGTATGACCGAAACCTGCAGCCATGTGGCCCTGCGCAAAGTGGGTGAGGATGCAGTCTTCATAGCCATGCCCGGTGTGGAATTTCAAACTGATGCCAGAGAGTGTCTTGTTATCAGATCAAATAAGTATTCATGGGGAGAACTGGTCACCAACGATGTTGTCAGGCTGATTGACAAGCACAGGTTTGAATGGATTGGTCGTTTTGATAATGTGATTAATTCAGGCGGCATCAAGATACATCTCGAAAGCCTTGAACGCGAAATAAGTACTCTTTTACCCGGATTACAGGAATTCTATCTTGTAGGGGTTCCTGATGAAAAATGGGGCACCGCACTCGCAATGATTGCGGTAAATCCGCCCGCCGATATTATGGAAAAATTAAAGGCAACCTTTCCTGATAAGAAAAAGTTGCCAAAAAAAATATTTGTTGTCAATAATCTGCCGGTTACCGCTAATGGAGGTAAAATAAGGCGAGTAGTGCCCGACTGTATTAACCGAATTTACTGATTTTTCGCAGTTGCGATTCGTTTATGATACGTATACGGCGACCGTCGACAGTTATCAGACGTTCGTCTACAAAGGTTGATAATGTACGGATTGCATTTGCAGTAGTCATGTTTGACAGATTGGCAAGGTCTTCTCTCGACATATATATCTTTAATGTAGACTCGTCTTCTTCATATCCGTAATTTTCTCTCAGCACCATCAATGCCTCAGCCAGACGGCCGCGGATATGTTTTTGGGTGAGGTTTACAATTTTTGTATCAGAGCCACCAAGATTTCGCGACAGTTCATGAATGAAAAACCATGCGAGCTTCCTGTTTTTATCAATCATGTCGCTTACGACTGTCATAGGAATAGCTCCAAGCGTAGAAGGCTCAAATGCTACTGCACTCGATACGTATTGCTCGCGTGCGAAGTAGGCTCTGTAGCCAAAGTACTGTACCGGACGTATAAGACGCAGAATCTGTACGCGACCTCCAACACCTTTTTTGAGCTTCTTCACCTTGCCTTTGAGCAGACACCATAAATACTCAGGTTCATCGCCCTCGGCATAGATAAACTGATTCTTCTTAAAAGTCTGTACGTTGAAATTATCTACAATAATGCGTTTCTCCTCGCCGGTGAGAATTGACCATATCTCGGCCATATCTTCGTTAATAACCTTTTCAATAGCGGATTTAATCATTATATGATTGACAATGGTAGACTTAAACAAAATTATTCTATGTAGCAACATTATTCAACACAAAGGTAAGCTTTTTTGTTAAGAATTCAAAGAAATAATCATTTTTTTTCAAAAAATAAAAATTTATGATAATCGAAAAAAAATTGGTCGGGGACTTGCAAAATTGAACTAACATAACTAACTTTGCGTTATAAAACCAAAGGCAAGAATAAAAGAGCCTTTTAGAACATTGAACGTATTGCCGCATCAAAGTTGATTGGGAAACTCTTCAAATTATTATGAAATACCGAGACAATCTTAGTCGTCCAATGGCGGGCCTCAATCCGGACTTGTGCCGGAGCTTTATGCCGGAGGATTACAACGGACGGCGAGAACTCAAATCCTGTCATATCGGAGTTTCATCGCATCCTTTGGTGTGGCTCTTATAAAGAAGGCTGTCTGATTAGGTTTAGGCGGCCTTCTTCTTTTTATTATACCATGAATATATGAAAGAATTCACAAAAAGCGAGAAGCAGGCAGCGGTAAATCTTATCCGCAGGGGTATATTGCATCGTCATGCGCAGTGGCATCAAGAGTTGCGAAAAGTACTCGGCGAGGAAGCCAATGAGTTTGACAAAAGTATGGAAATCACAAAAATGGCTCGGGACTTCTATAAAGAGGCCATGGATATGGAAAATTTTTATAGAACAAGTAATTTAATAATCGGAATTGCAGCTCTCTTTAGAGACGGACACATTTTGTCGGAAGATATTGATTCTTTGCCTGAAAAGGTAGCGCAGGACGTAAAGCAATCCCTCAGTTAATTGAATTAACTATAAATTGGCAGGTATTGAACCATCATTCAGATATATCGTTATAATTATGTAAAATAATGTAATTCGATATTAAATGAATGATGTATTCATTATCTGTGGCTTGATTTTGCTTAACGGCGTTTTTTCTATGTCGGAGGTTGCCCTTATTTCTGCGCGAAAATCCAAATTGTCGGCAGAGGCCAAGAAGGGTAACCGTAATGCGGCTGTCGCGCTCGAACTGTCTGAAGATCCCGAACGATTTCTGTCAACAGTTCAGATAGGTATTACTCTTATAGGAATTCTTACGGGTATTTATTCCGGAGCTACTATTGCCAATGATGTGGGTGAAATACTCATAGTGTGGGGCATGAAGCCTTCTATTGCTATCGGGCTGTCAAAAACGGCCATAGTCGCTATTGTAACATATCTGTCGATTGTGGTGGGCGAACTGGTCCCTAAAAAAATCGGTATGAATATGGCTGATACCATTGCCCGTATTGTAGCTCCGCCTATGAAGTTGCTGTCTATTATCGCTTATCCGGCGGTGTGGCTGCTGTCAGTATCAACTGCCGGTTTATCGCGACTTTTAAGAATAGATAAGAAAGTGTCAACTGTGACTGAGGATGAAATAAAATCTCTTATCAAAGAGGGCACTGAAGGTGGTGAAGTCAAGGAGGTTGAGCAAGACATAATGGAGCGTGCCCTGGTTCTCGGCGATCTTAGGGTTGCCTCGATTATGACTGTTCGCAAGGATGTCACATGCCTGCATGTCGATATGACGTCTGATGATGTCATGCAGATTATTTCGCAAGAACTTCACTCATCATATCCGGTGTATGATTCTCAAAGGTCCGACATACTGGGTGTTATTTCTCTAAAACAGCTTATACTCTCGCTTCATCAAGACGGATTCAATCTGCGTGATATTGTCACCCGGGGCCTTTATGTACCTGAAAACATGAGCGTATACGACACTCTTGATATGTTTAAGGCAAAGAGGACTCATTCGGCACTTGTATGTGACGAATACGGGGACTTTTGCGGAGTGGTGACCCTGCGCGACATACTTGACGGACTTGTAGGTAATTGCCCTGATGAGATAGAAGAGCCTGTGATTATCAAGCGCGAATCAAAGGATGAATGGCTCGTAGACGGCAGGTGCATGATTTACGATTTTCTTTCGCACTTTGACCGCGAAGACTTATACATACCGCAATCATACACTACAATCGGCGGTATGATTATGAATCAGCTGCAAAGAGTTGCCGCTACCGGCGATATAGTGGAGTGGAACGGCTTCCGCATCGAGGTAGTCGACATGGATAATACTCGCGTTGACAAAGTCGCAGTATCAATAGAATGACAGGCTCTAAATAGCTTTCTGCCTGAATTCACCGGGTGTCATTCCGACAATCTTCTTGAATGAGCGGCTTAGATGATGTGGATAGTTGAAGCCGAGATCGTAGGCAATCTCGCTGATGGTCTTGTCGGTTTCGGTCAACTGTTCTTTGACTTTAGACATCACTGCAAGCTGGATGTGTTCCGAGGCTGTTTTGCCTGTTTCCTTTTTTATCAGGTCACCGAAATAATTTGGCGAAAGGCATACTTTATCGGCGCAATACTGCACCGTGGGCAGTCCGTTGGTTTTCGGCAATTCGGAATTGAAATATTCCTGCAATAATTCCTGAAAGCGGTCTATGATGCTGTGGTTGGTTATTTCGCGGGTAACGAACTGACGCTCGTAGAATCGAACACAGTGGTTGAGCATCGTTTCGATATTCGATGCCACTATCTGCTTGGTATGTTTATCAACCGGGTGCTCCAGTTCATAGCGTATCTCACGGAAGCAGTTCAGAATTATCTGTTTCTCACGTTCCGACATGTGCAAAGCCTCGTCGCTTGAATATGAGAAGAATGTATAATCTTTCATACGACGGGCCAACGGTGTGCCATATAGCAGGTCGGGGTGGAACATCAGTATCCATCCTTTGGGATCGGGCGTTTCTCCACCATCATCAACTCCCGCTATTTGTCCGGGAGAGATGAACAGCATTGTGCCTTCCTGATAGTCATATTTGCTGCGCCCATATAATATTGTGCCGCAATCGAGTTCCTTGAAGAACACGCAATAGAACCCGAAATCCTTGCAACAATGGGGTATCGCCTTTAATTGCGACATGTCCGTCACGCTCACAAGCGGATGAAGGGTTTCTGCTCCGAGAATGCGGTTATAATCCTGTACGTTTTCAAGTTTTATTATCTTGTCCATATACTGTTCAGTTTTCACATTGCAACGGCAAAGCCCTCGCATGTGAAATTAAAGCGCAAGTCGACCGCAGGTCGGTGCGCGGTGATTCAATCATTAATTTCACTGCAAAAATACTCATAATATTCCAACTTCGGCTATGCTGGGTATATTAATCCGTAATAATGGTTAGTTAATCCGTAATCTGTGTTATCGCCTTGATATGTGGTTGTTAGAATCCGTAATTTTGGATATTCAATCAGTAATATGAGTTGTTCAATGAGGTAAATTGGATATAATTTTGCGGTGAGTTTCCGTGGCAAGCCAACGCGCACCGGCCGATGGCAACAGTAGTAGAAACAATCTTCAAATGATATAAAACATGAAAAAACTGACAATACTACCTATAATAGCTATGATTATGAGTTCATGCAACGGCTCTGTAAATGACAGCAATGCCGCCGTTGAGAATGAAAACGCAACGATTGAAACCGTAACTGATGTTTTCGCAAAAGGCAATCTGCTTGAGAACAACCCCAATTTCACGGGAGATGCGTGGCATGAGATGTTTGTGACAGTCGCCGACTCAATGGACTGCACGGTGGGCAACGTGACTTTCGCCCCCGGAGTACGCAACAGCTGGCACTCGCATCCGGGCGGCCAGATTCTGCTCTGCACATCCGGCCGTGGCTACTATCAGGCAAAGGGAGAGCCTATCCGCCTGCTTCTGCCTGGCGATGTTGTAAAAATCACCCCCGATGTGATACATTGGCATGGCGCAGCACCGGACAGCGAGTTCACTCATATTGCCATCGGAACGCAGAAAGGCAAAGGGGGTGCGCAATGGTTCGGCCCGGTTACCGATGAGGAATACGACAGTTACACAGAAAAATAATCCACAATGACAACAATGAAAAAATTACTGATAATGGCACTCTGTTCAATATCTGCGGTCGGTGTGTCCGCCCAAAACACACCTTTCACAGAAGTGGCAACCTCTGAAATCAAGAGCCACAACGATAATCCGTGGGGACTCGTATATGACAATCCCATTGCCGAAAATGTAGCCGGACAGGTCAATATCCACCCCATACAGTATGACCTCAACGGACTGAAAATCGCAGCCAACGTATATACACCCGCAGGTTATGACCCCGCGAAAAAACATCCTGCAATAGTTGTGGCACACCCCAACGGAGGCGTGAAGGAACAGGTTTCCGGCTATTACAGCCAGCTTATGGCTGAAAAAGGATACATCTGCCTCGCTTTTGATGCCGCATATCAGGGCGCAAGCGAGGGTATGCCGCGCCAGAAGGATATACCGTCGAACCGCATCGAGGACATCCACCGTGCCGCTGACATTCTCGCGCAATATCCCGGTGTTGATGCCGACCGCATGGGCATACTGGGAATATGTGGCGGTGGTGGCTACACTCTTGCCGCCGCACAGACCGACAAGCGTTTCAAGGCAGTGGCTACACTCAGCATGTTCAACTCCGGACTTGTTCGCCGCAACGGATTTCTCGACACCCAGATAAACACCGTTCAGGAACGTCTTGCCGATGCCTGCGACGCCCGTCAGCGCGAGGCAGTGACAGGCGAACCTGAATATATAGGAGATATGAGCGGTATGACTCCCGAACAGGCAGCCAAGCTCCCCTTCGACCTCTACCGCGACGGCTATGATTACTATATCGTCAACTATGCTCATCCCAACTCCACTTTCAAATATACCAAAAGCAGCCTGATGGATCTGATGGGGTTTGATGCGTCGGAAGGCATGTACCTTATCAATCAGCCTCTGTTGATGATTGCGGGCAGCGTCGCCGACACGTTCTACATGACCGAGCATTGCTTCAGCAACGCCACAGGCACACAGGACAAGGAGATGTTCCTCGTGCCGGGAGCCACACATATAAGAACCTACTATGTGCCTGAATATGTGCAGCAGGTTGTGGGAAAACTGTCCGAGTTCTTTGGTAATAAACTTTGATTAATTCTGTAATCTTGGTTATCAATTCAGTATTTATGGTTCATTAATTTGAAAATCAGATGCTAATTTTGCAATATCCAAATTTAGATGCAAAATGAATAAAGATGTAATGATACTGACCGGCGCCGGTCAGATAGGCATGGCGATAGCCCGGCGTATGGGCTACGGCATGAAGATTGTCGTTGGCGACCGCAACCTTGACAATGCAAAGACGATATGCTCCACTATGAACAATGCAGGTTTTGATGCCGTGCCGTTTGAGATGGACTTGTCAAGCCGTGAATCAATTCTTGCGTTAATCGCCGAGGCTCAGAGCTATGGCGAGATTTCAATGCTCGTCAATGCAGCCGGAGTATCGCCCAGTCAGGCATCTATCGAAACAATCCTGCGTGTTGACCTCTACGGGACAGCCGTTCTTCTTGAAGAAGCCGGCAAGGTCATAAAAACGGGAGGAACGGGTGTGACTATCTCCAGCCAGAGCGGACACCGTATACCGGCTTTGACAGCGGAACAGGATCGTCTGCTCGCCATGACTCCAACTGAGGACCTGCTTTCACTCGATATGCTCCAGCCGGAGAATATTACGGATACACTCCACGCCTATCAGATGGCGAAACGCTGCAATGTTAAGCGTGTGATGGCTGAGGCAGTGAAATGGGGCAAGCGCGGGGCACGCATCAACTCCATCTCTCCCGGCATAATTGTCACTCCGCTTGCTATTGACGAGTTCAACGGCCCCCGTGGCGACTTCTATAAAAACATGTTTGCAAAGTGCTCCGCAGGACGCCCCGGTACAGCCGACGAAGTGGCGAACGTTGCCGAACTGCTGATGCGTCCGCAGGGGGCGTTCATAACCGGTGCTGACTTTCTGATTGACGGTGGTGCCACCGCATCTTTCTTTTACGGACCACTTAACCCCGACGCAAAATGAAAAGACCTTATATAGTGTGCCACATGGTGGCATCTATCGACGGACGTATAGACTGCTCTATGGTTGACAAAATCAGCGGCGACGAATATTACGAAACCCTTGAGAAACTCGACTGCCCGACTCAGCTTGAAGGCCGCGCTACAATGGAACATTACAGTGCGTTGAAAGAACCTTTTGTTGCCAACGACCCGACTCCTTTCGGTATGTCATCTGTTCATAAAAGTGTTGATTCAGATGAGTATATAGTGACGGTAGATACAAACGGAAAATTGAAGTGGCCCGCGTCTGAAATAGATGGAGTGCCCCTTGTTTGCATAGTAAGCGAGCAAGTGTCGCAGGAATATCTTGAAATGCTCAGAAATCAGGGCATCTCATATATCTGTGTCGGCACCAAGGCGATAGACTTACACAAGGCGATGGAAATTTTGTATGAAGAATTTGGAGTCAAGCGCATGGCGGTTCTCGGCGGAGGACATATCAACGGCGGCTTCCTCGCCGCCGGACTGATTGATGAAGTCAGTCTGCTCCTCGCTCCGGGCATTGATGGACGAAGGGGACAGACAGCTCTTTTTGACGGCATAGAAGATATGAACCGTATGCCCGTTAAATTATCTTTGGAAAGCGTAGAGCGTATTGGCAACGGAACATTATGGATAAGATATAAAATCAATAACTGATGAAAAAGATAATCAATATTATAATGCTGTTTTTGGTAACCGCCTTGCCATTGGTATCATGCAGCAAGACAAATAAATCGACAGAGATGAAATCGGATGTAAAAGCAATCGTATGCTATTTTTCAGCAACAGGGACAACCGCAGACGCTGCCCGCCGCATAGCTGAAATTGCAGGGGGCGATATTCATGAGATAGCTCCCGCAGAGAAATATACATCAACAGATCTTGACTGGACCGACAGCCTGAGCCGCAGTTATATCGAGATGCACAACCGCACATTCCGCCCGGCCTTGAAAGATTCTGTAACGGATTTGTCGGAGTATTCAGTCGTTTACATCGGCTATCCCAACTGGTGGAACACCCATCCTACCATCATCAGCACATTCATCGAAAACAACAATCTGCATGGCAAGACCATTGTACCGTTCATGACCTCCGGCGGAAGCAACATCATCAACAGTGAGAAGGAACTGAAAGAACAGTATCCCGACCTGTCTTTTGGCGAAGGAATGCTTATGAATGGCAAAAGCGATGAAGAAATAAAGGAATGGACTTCAAAATTCTAAAAATGGAAGAAATAAGCATTGACTGTGCACATCCGTCCCCGGAAGAAGCAGCATTGGCAAAGTAGCAGATGTAGACACTTTGGTAAAGGAATTAATCTTTGGCCAATTACGAGTTAAATTCAAACACAATTCACTGCGTCCGCTTTTTACAAATATCTGCCCGTGATGCTGTTGGTATTAGCTTTGATATCGTCAGGACTGCCTGAAGCCACTATTTTTCCTCCGGCTATTCCTCCCGACGGGCCCATGTCTATAATCCAATTGGCGTTGCGAATCACATCAAGGTCATGCTCGATGACTATTACTGTAGCTCCTGTAGCAATGAGATGCTTGAATACCTCAAGCAGTTTCTGAACATCAAGCGGGTGCAGCCCTATAGTCGGTTCGTCGAATACAAATACTGAGTCGTTTTGTTCCTTTCCCATCTCTGACGCGAGTTTCAGCCGCTGGGCCTCACCACCCGACAAGCTTGGGGTGGCTTCGCCGAGAGTAAGGTATCCGAGTCCCAATGAGTCGAGTGTCTTTATCCTTGAAGCAACGTTCTTGAAGTCGCCACACATGCCTATAGCATTGCTTATATCGCTGGCCATTATATCGGGTAGCGAGAATTCCAAGCCGCTCTTATTCTTGCACTTGATCAGAGATGCCTTGCGTGAATAGCGCGAACCACGGCATTCAGGGCATGGTATGTCAACATCGGGCAGAAACTGTACATCAAGGCTAACTTGTCCGGTTCCATCGCATACCGGGCAACGCAGTGTGCCCGTGTTATAAGACAGGTCTCCGGCCTTAATTCCTGCGGCTTTTGCATCCGGAGTACGGGCAAATATCTTGCGTAGTTCATCATGGATATTGGCATAAGTCGCCACTGTAGATCTTACATTTGCCCCTATCGGTGTAGAGTCTATCAATTTCACGTGTGCCACTCCATCTGCCTGTATTTCGCGGACATGACCGGGCAATTTCTTCCCGTTGATTTTAGCTTCAAGAGCCGGTATAAGGCTTTCAAGCACCATAGTAGTCTTACCCGAACCTGAAACTCCTGTAACTACCGTAAGCCGGCCTTTGGGGATTTTAACTTCAAGTGGCTTTACGGTATGAATCGTGTCTGTCGTCATTTTAATTTCACCGAGAGCAAACATGTCATTGTCCGGCACAAAGTTGATTACATCGGTTTGTTGTTTTCCTGCGAGGAAAGGGCCTATTTGGGATACAGAATCTTTTTCTATATCATCCACTGTACCCTGTGCAATAACACGTCCTCCGTTTGCTCCGGCCCCTGGTCCCATTTCAATTATCCATTTCGCATGGTTCAGTATCTGCGGATCGTGGTCTACCAAAGCCACTGAATTGCCGTCGGCCACCAGGTCGTCCATCACGCCCGTCAGTCCTTCGATATTTGCCGGATGCAGACCAATTGAGGGTTCATCAAGCACGTATAGCACACCGGTAGTTCTGTTTCTTACTGCCCGGGCAAGTTGCATTCGTTGACTCTCTCCTGTCGAAAGGGTTGAAGCTGCACGGTCGATGGTGAGATATCCAAGCCCCAGGTCTACAAGCCTGCGTGAAGTGGACAGGAATGATTCGCAGATACTTTTGGCCATCGGGCGCATTTCATCGGGTAGGGTAGATGGTACATTTCTAACCCATACTATACATTGGTCAAGGGTCATCTCGCATACCTTGTCCAGTCCTATGCCATCAATCCGAGGAGCCCTTGCAGCTTCAGAAAGCCTGGTGCCATGACATTCAGGACAGACGTCGCTTCGCAGGAATTTCTCAACTCGTTTCATACCTTTTTCATCAGTCACCTTGCTTAGGGCATTCTCCACTGTGTATACGGCATTGTAGTAGGTGAAATCAAGCTCTGTGGCCTGATCGGAGTTCTTTGGACGGTAGAGAATGTGTTTTTTTTCAGCCGGGCCGTTGAATACAATGTCGCGTTCTTTCTCAGTAAGTTGGTTGAACGGTACATTGGTTCTTACCCCCATCTCGCGGCACACATCAGTCATTAGCGACCACATGAGTGAATTCCATGGAGCTACTGCGCCCTCATCAATTGTCTTGTTTTCATCAGGAACTAAGGTGGAGCGGTCAACGGCCATAACTATTCCCGTACCTCCGCATTTTTTGCAAGCTCCGGTACTGTTGAATGACAGATCTTCGGCCCTGGGGCCGTAAAAATGATTCCCGCAATTTTCGCATACAAGTTCTTTTTCAGCAGCCACGGCCAGCGACGGCGTGTGATAATGTCCGCATTCGGGGCATCTGTGTGATGCGAGTCTTGAAAACATCAGCCTGAGGCTGTTGAGCAATTCTGTTCCGGTGCCGAATGTGCTCCTTATTCCGGGTACTCCCGGACGTTGGTGCAGAGCAATAGCTGCCGGAACATACAGTACTTCATCAACATCGGCTCCCGGTGCCTGTGTCATGCGACGGCGCGTGTATGTCGACAATGCTTCGAGGTATCTTCTTGAGCCTTCTGCATACAATACTCCAAGTGCAAGCGATGATTTCCCCGATCCTGAGATACCGGCTATACCCACTATGGTATTAAGGGGAATATCTACATCTACGTTCTTCAGATTATGGACTCGCGCCCCTCTGATTACTATTGCATTAGGTTTGTTGCTCGCAGTGCTCATATCAGTTGCTTATTATTTGAATAAAACATTAACGCCGCTTTTGTCAATAATGTTCTGCGACACAAAGTTAGCGAATATTCTCAAAACATGAAAACGTATCGGTCACCTGTCGGTAAACGCCTGTATGATATGTGAAATAATTTGTCTGTGATTGTCATTTTTATTATTTTTGCATAGTATACTGCATTACAGATTGCGATAGAAATGCAGAGTTTACGGTATCTACTAATAATAGAATGATAATAATTCATAATGCTATGTTTCTGAAAAATATAAAGTGGCTGCATATTGTTTCGTTGCTTGCCATCTTGGTCATAACGGCTTTGGTTTTATGGCTGTTCTCATCGTCGCGTATGGCTGATAAAATGCGGTTGAGCAATGTATATGGGGAGGTTAGCACGCTGGATGATAATGCGCGATGTCTCGTTGTGGATATCAGTAAAAAGTCCGATAATCCACAAATTCCCAATCTTAGATTCTACGATACTGAAAAACGGGATTTCGTGAAATTTGATAAACCCGATGTAATCACAAGGGTTGAAGAAATACGCCCGGGCCATTATGCCTTGTACGACCGATGCGGCGTGCAGCTTTATTCTATTGTAATGCCTTATGCATCAGATGATATCTATATACAGATGTCAGGCGATATACGTGTTATTGATTGTACACCATACGCATACGAAAGGCAAGATGATGATTATAAAAATGCTGAATCGCCATTCAATCCAAAGGCGACAGAGCAGCATCTTATTGAGTATTATAATGAGAATGAACATTGCGCTGCCGAGTTGATGGATTATGTAAGCAACAATCCTGAAACCTTGGGATATGATTTCGAACAGCTGAATAAAAATACCGATGTGGGAATATACACATCGCATGACAAAAAAATAAGGTTTTACACATGGAATACGGGCTATGGAGGTACAAGCCCCGAATATGTGGCTTACGTTCAATACGATAATGGGAAAACGGTCAATGTAAGTAGGTTTCATCCGATGACCGATTCAAGATATGTTTGTGCAAGCGATGTAAGCAAAGACGCTTATAGCACACACGAAAGCGGCTTGATAAATTCATTGTATCAGACTGAGAATAATGACGGAACCCCTGTGTATATAGCCATTCTGAATAACAGGGCTTCGGGCAGTGAGGGCAGCCAAGACGCCTACGCCCTGCAAATTAAAGACGGCAAACTGCTGAAAATTCCTTTCATTGACAAGGAAGGGAACGAAGTACTTTCGGTAGGTAGTCGATATAGTATTCCCGACTGGTATTTCACTACCGATGGCTTAGGTTGGAGCTGGGTCATGTCGTTTGACAATGATACTCAAACTCTGTATATTCCCGAGCGCGGCGACCTGGTGATGACCGACCGGTACGACAAATACCGCCTAACCGACGGCCATCTGCGCTATGAAGGCAATGGAGCGGGATTTTGGCTGCATCCGTCGCTGCATGATTTCAAACGGCTTTGCGGCATATATCAGACTGAATCCAAGCTGATAAGAATCGACCTCCTTGCCGATGGCAGTTACCGTTACGCATCCTGGAACAAAAAGTACGCTATGAGCAGTGAGCCCGAGCTTGTCATAACAGGCTGGACCGACATTGTAGATAGTGCGATTGTTTTTGAGAATGCTGACTGCCAATATATTGTACCGGCCGGCAGAAGCGGTAACGATGATGAGTTCGACAGAGTCGTGATAAAAAGGAACGGCAAAGTAATTCAGGAAACAAAAGTATAGAATATCGTGTTTTATTCGTAACTTTGCAATGACTAACAGCCGCATTAATTTCTGCGCGGCCCCTGAGATATTAAAAATATGAACTATATATTTGATTTTGACGGTACGTTGATGGACACCTCAGGTGTCATACTTGCAACCATAAAGGCAACGATAAAAGAGATGGGACTCCCTGAGAAAACCGATGATGAATGTCGGTCTATCATAGGTATACGTACTGATGAAGCGGGCAGATATCTGTATCCCGATTCAGATATTTCTAACGAGGAATTTGCAAGAGTTTTCCGCTCTAACTACGACCGTTTGAAAAAGAATAGCCATGAGGAAACCTTTCCCGGAGTAATGGAAACACTCTCACGACTCAGAGAATCGGGCTGTGGACTTGCCATAGCTTCCAGCCGACGTTTATCTTCATTATACGATTATCTCGATGGTCTTGGAATCAGAAATTGGTTTGAATCTATAGTTGGTGCAGACAGTGTTACCAAAGGCAAACCCGACCCCGAGCCGGTACTGACGGTGCTTAAAGAATTAAATTGGAAAGCAGACGATACATTGGAGGTAGGCGATGCTGATGTAGACATAATGATGGGAAATGCAGCCGGCTGCAAAACCTGTGCCGTCACCTACGGCAATGGTTCCATCTCCTCTCTCAAAGCCGCCAAACCCGACTATATGATAGATAACTTTGATAATTTGCTCGAAATATGAAAATTTTGAAAATAATTTCCCTGATAGCGTTAATAGTTATGACAGCATGTGGCACAAAGGCCTCAAATCCCAACGTTGAGGTAGTCTCACCTGATGTATTTCAGGAAAAGCTTTTGCAAGACTCCGATTCATACCTTCTTGATGTTCGCACCCTTGACGAGTATCAGGCCGGACACCTTGAGGGGGCACATCTGCTTGATTGGCTCAATCAGAAAGATTTCAAAGAAGGTGCCAAGAAGCTCGACAAAACCAAGACAGTCTATGTATATTGCCGCAGCGGACGTCGCAGCAATGAAGCCGCAAACTATCTGGCAAATGAGGGTTATAAGGTAGTGGACATGAAAGGCGGTATATTGGCATGGACTGATGATAAAATGCCCGTCGTCACCGGAACAGAATCTTCAGACTCAAAGGCAGAATAACAAGCTATCTTCTCAACAATATTCAAGTCCATAATAACATAAGTGAACTTGCTGTAAACATAATAAACGAGGCTTTAATACAGTCTCGTTTATTGTATTTAAGTTACCATTTACTTTCAGACAGTAGTTTTTCAATTATGTCTTTAGGAAAAAACTTTTGGGCTTGAGATTTTGAAAGCAAGAATGAACAAGCACCGTTATCAATTCGCATTTTAACCATTGGTGTAGATACAACTTCTCCATCGGCGGTTATTACAATGTGCCTGCCAACATTCTTTGCTGTTATTTTCGCATATTCAACACTGTTTTTAAACCGGAACGGAACTGTGATAAAGTCACCGTCTCCCTCATGATGAATAAGTTTGTCTATAGCAACGTTTTCCTGCAGAAGCATCGGTTCAACAGGTATAAACGTTTCATCAGTTTCCGTAGCTGCGTAGATTGCAATGTTCAGGTTTTTGTTGACAGTTTCCTCATCGGGCCATTGGTTTTTGTTCCCGCAGCCTGCGCCAAGTATGACAATAGAGCATACTGACAAAAATGTAAAAAATAATCGTTTGATTTTCATGATATTGAATTTTATAGTGACGCAATCATTACTATTGCCGGAAGATTATTGAAAATATGGAGTCCGACTCCCCACCAAAATCCGAGATTAACCCTATAATATGTTATTGCACAACCTGCAAAAAACGGTACTGTAATCACACAAAGCATGTAAGGTAGCAGCATAAGGCTGAATGGGGAGAACGCGATCAGGTGTAAAAGGCCGAATGCAATACTCGTGATCCATACAGCGCTATTGAAATATCCATGCCTTAACCGATCCCACATTTTTTGTGAACTAAAACAGTACACCAAGCTAAAAAGAACAATAGCGCAGGCGGCATATATCAATCCCTCTTTCAAAGATATGGTATTCAATCTTTGAAAAAGAATATATGTCGGTATGGCTGAAACAGCTAAAGCTATTTGCCATTTTTTGAATGACAAACCGAGTCTGAATATACATTCTTCAAGTATCGGAGCGATAACCGATATCATCAATAATCCATAGCCAGCCGAGAATACAGAATTGACATTTGTGGGGTTTCCTACAAATTTTGTCATTTGCTCGGGGTATATTCCGCATTTGTTATATATTAGCGTGCAAGCTAATACGAGCATTACCGCAATTATTCGTGTAATCAACCAGAATAAAAGCCCATATCCTATAACCCATTTCTTTGAATGTTTTTCGTAATCTTTAGTGCGCGAGAGTATAAATTTCATGGTAATTGAATTATTGCTCATTCAAGCCAGTTTTGCATTTTATTTAATTTCTTGATATTTGATTTATACCACAGGTACTCAAGGATGAAACAAACAGTAGATATTATCATAATAAATAATATGTCTGTGGTTTTATATGGTATCGGAGAGAATATAATACCACAGACCATCAGTATTGTAACCATTGCGCAACCCGATATTTCAACGTTACGATAAAATTTCTTTATCGAGATGATTATATTCATTACCTTAAAATGAGATGATAATCCCAAATCAATACGTTTAACTTTTCGTATAAGCAATATTATGTATAATATTTCGGACGCAAAAAGAATGCAGAAAGCAAATATCCACCAAAATGGCATTGATATCGGAGCCCATAAGCCGGATGTTCCGAGCAAACATATAGCAATAAAAAGTATAATGATTTCCATTATGAAACGATTGCAAAGACTTGTTTTTACATCATTTTTTTTAGTATGAATTATCTTGTCGGCATTATTTATGGAAACCTGAGGAATGTCATGTCCAATTGATTTCCATGTTGTTTTTAAATCATCAAGTTCCATAATTAAATTTCTTTTTTAGATGAAAGTTTAACTTTAATACGCGAAAGGCGAGAAGCCACTGTATTGCGTGGGATTCCCATATTTGCAGCTATCTCATCGTAGCTTAGTTCATCAAGCCACATCAATATGATAGCTTTTTCTATTGGATTTAGCTGAGATATGGCAGAATATAGCCATTGAAGCTTTTGAATAAAGTCATCGTGCGTTTCGGTCTCAAAATTTATGACGGGCAATTCATCTAATGGTATTGTCTTGATTTTATTGATGTTTTTTCTTAGTGCCAGCAGGCAAGTGTTGATGCAAACTCTATAAATCCATGTAGATTCAGCACATTGCTTCCGAAACCCTCTATAACTTTTGAATAATGATATCAAAACCTCCTGTCGTAAATCTTCAAAGGGAATATCAGCAGTGGAATAGAAGAAGCATACACTGAAAATTATCTTTTCATGTAGCTTCACCATTTCAGTGAACTTCCTGTTATATTCTTTTTGATGAGTCATAATTGCTGTCTTTACAAAGTTAGTTGCATATTTTGTAAAATAGTTCCCGATTAAATATTATTTTTCTTTTTATGCCGACTTTTTTTAAGTGCTTGAGGCTGACACAAAAACTGATACATGTCTTATTTAATTTTGCGGAAAAATATTTAAAAAATGGAAGACAACTTACTATTTACACCTCCTGCCGGCATTCATGTCATTGGTTTTGGTAAAGGGACAGAGTCGGTTATAAGAAATGTTTCAGAATATGGTTATGATGCAGTTTCGGCATATATGGCTGAGTCTGTTCAATCTATTCAACCTACAGACTCAAGTCGTTTGGCAATTATGTGTGTTGACTCACAGGATGATATTGCCATGCAGATTTCAAAATCATTCTATGACGCCAACGTACTTACACTAATAGTCACAACTCGGCCAACCGAGTTTGACCATACCGATTATGATTCTAAAACTGTTGTAAGCTTAGATCAGATGGAATCGGTTGTCAAGAATCTCCTTGATCCATTATTCTTGCCGGGTATGATTTGTTTTACCTTTAACGATTTAGAAACAACACTTAGAAATTCATGCCATTTTTATGTAAGGGATGTGATTGTAAAAAGAAGTGGTAAACGGATTGCCACCGCATTGAATACTCTTGGCAAATCAATATCAGAATCTTTATTGAACGCTGCCAAGAACATATCTCTTATATTGTATTATAATCCGCAGAGTGAAACCCCATTGAAAATAAAGGAATTATTGCCGCTGAATGATTTTATTGAAAAAATGCCCGAAACTACAGATGTAATCTGGGCTTTGTCGCGCGACTGCCGTTTGACGGCAAATTCAATCCGATTGTCGGCAATCATCTCGTGAGATATAGCGTATTCGATATCTGTTTGTTCGTTTGCTATATTTTTATTATATTTGCAAAAGCTCTAATGGATTATTGTTAAAGCAGATATAATTATGATGATACTTGGTAAAATTATCGGTTGTACTATTGCTATAGTCATGTTATATTATGCAATTATTATGCTGTGGTGTGCAATCCGAGGGAAGCCTATTTTTAAATTTGAAGAAACGCCTACAGATGAGGAGATCAGGAAAGGAATTGAAGATACAGACCTTTTCAGAGGACTCAGGGAGTGCGAGCGGACAGGGGTATATACCGGTATTTATAGGAATTATGACGATATAGTAGCTGAAGCTGCTGTTCGTAAATCAGACGAATGCGATCGAGAGTTCAAAAGTGCCTCGTGCAATCAGTGTGCTTACTGCGAGATATATAAACGGTGTACAAAGGTCAAGCGTTAAATAAACTATAGCTGCTTTTTTTTGGTATTGACTAAACCCTCTCTGGGAATTATTAAAAAAACGGTTTAAAAAATTATATAATAATGTAATTTTTATAATATTTGTAATAAAGAAACAAAGAGACTATGGATAACATAAAACCTGCATTCGACAAACTTTGTGACCCCGAATACCGCCGTAGCCAATTGATACATGATAAGGACGGCGCTGTATTTGTGATTTTTAATGAACTCAAAGGACTAATCAACAAAACTCAGCTGGCCGAGCAATACTTTAATCGTACCCAATCATGGTTATCTCAGAAGCTACACGGTGCTACTGTATGTCACAAAGAACGGGCTTTCACAGAAGCCGAGTATGCACAACTAGCCCGGGCATTCCGCGACATTGCCACCCGGCTTAATACCTATGCAGACGAAATAGACGCCGCACAGCTCTGAATGACACCATAGCCTGCGAAATACATAAATTATCGGACAAGCCGGTACTCGGCAGTGGGGTTGGTGGCCCAATCACTTATCTTTGGCCGGAATACAGTGCTGAGAATGCAGCTTCAAGTCTTGGTAAAGGATTGGAGTAATGGTTGCCCGGTACACTCATAAACCGAACGTTTATTCCCTCATTTTTCAATCGGCTCACTATTGCCTCTGTTGCGATACCGACTGATTGAAATGCTTTTACGACAGATTTTGGTTCCTGAGTACCCAACAGAAAAAATGCCTGTCCGTTTTTATCGCTGATTTGTTGTTTATCAAACCAATCAACAAAACCCTCATACCAGAACGAACCCGACAGCGAAGCTATATTGGTAAAGGTGTCACACAACATCCATTGCCACAGCGCAAACAGCCCCGACATAGATATTCCTATAAGAGAGCGTTCGGGAGTAGCATGGCATCCGATTTTTGATTCAATCTTCGGGATTACATCATTTTGAAGCTTATCAAGAAACTCACCGGATTCGCCCTTGAAATCAGGGCTTCCGGCCGGGACGCCTTTGGACGGCCACGGACTGAACACATTTTGCCAATCCATTCCGGTTATCACCACTATAGTTGTGCCGTAATCTTTGGCGGCTTGGTCAATCCATTTATCCAGAAAACCCTCGATGGGATATAATATATAAGCAATCTTACTGTTGCATCTATTATCACTGCAAAGACATTGCAGATTATCTATCGAAATATTCAGTGCCATAATTTCAACATATCCGGCATATCCCGGAAACCAAGAGAATAATAAACAGGACGGCCGTCGGCGGTGGTTTCAAGGTAAATCTTGCCACAATTGCGCTGACGGGCTATTTCAATCAGATGCGTGACAATGCTGTGGGCAACTCCTGCATTTCTGTAACTTTTGCGCACATATATGTTCATCAGATATGCGCAGAGGCCACCGGGATTGTCGGGCGACGGCAGCTCGTCTGAAAAACACACAGCACCACACCCGCAGTCTGTGCCATCGCGTGATGCTACGACGGCTACGTGGCTCCCGTCGGGTATATGTGTCTTGTAATACCTGCGGTTGGCCTCGAGCAGGGCTTCATCAGGCTTTTTGCCAAACACATTGGCTATTACCTCCGTGCGCCATGCCATAAGCTCATCTACTGACTCTATAACGCGCAATTCAATCATCATACGCCTCCTTCTTTCATAACCACAGGCAGGGCCTCAACATCTACTTTGCCGCGACGTGTTAGCGGTATGCTGTGTACCTTTACAAAAAACTCAGGAATCATGAAGTCGGTAAGCTTTGATTTCAACCATGCCCGCACTTTATGCAGGGTGCAGTCCTTGCCGGCCATTATATATGCTACAAGATAATGCAGACTGTTTTCATCCTTGAACGCACGTACCACGCCACGGTCTACGCACGGGCATGTATTCAACACATTTTCCACTTCTTCGGGTTCGACCCTTTTGCCCAAAATCATCACTTGCTCGTCGCGTCGATGCAGAAATTCTATATTGCCGTCGGGCATTTCGTATCCGAGGTCGCCGCTGCGGTACATGCGGGTGCCGTCGTCAAGTGTCACAAAGTTCTTCTGCTCGGGGGGATTGCCGAGATAACCGCGGCTCACTCCTTCCCCGAAAATACATATTTCACCCGTATCACCGCGTTTTACCTCATTAAGATTCTTGTCAAGAATCTTTACCCTGACGCCTTGCACAGCCTTGCCTATGGGGAATGTGCCGTCTCCCAGAGGTTTGGCATTATCTACGCGATAGTAGTTTGAGCATACCGTAGTTTCCGAGGGGCCGTATGTGTTGTAAATCTTTACTCCTCGGTTGCGCAAGTTTGATATGTAGCTGTCGCGTATTACATCACCTCCGCTTATTATCAATTTTATTGAGTTTGGAATTTCCGGCAATTTGTTCATCTCGGCTATCAGGTAGGGGAATCCGTCGATTATCGTTACCTTATGTCGGTCAGCAAATCTCATCAGTCCGGCAAGAGAACCGTTGTGTATCGCTGTAGACGGTATGCACAGGGCAGCTCCGTTGAGAAGAGTCGTAAATACTTCCTCCACAAAAATGTCGAATGAGCAAACTGAATATTGGAGCATCACGTCGCCGGGCCCGGTATGAAATTCGTGTTCGAAAGCGCGGGCATAATTGACTACAGAGTGATTTTCGACTACAACACCTTTTGGTTTGCCGGTAGTTCCGGAGGTATATAATACGTAAGCCACCCCCTCGGCAGTGGAGCGGTCGTACATGGCAGCTGCGGTCGGAGCGAGGTTTCGGCAGTAATTGTCAGTTATGATCATTTTAACCCCGGCTGTGTGCATCATATAGTCTATGCGTTCCTGCGGCAGGGTAGGCTCGGCGGGCACGTATGCCGCACCGCTTTTCAGCACCGCCAGCATGGCAGCTATCTGCTCGGCGCCGTGATGCATTACTATCCCTACAAAATCGGGCTTGGAATCATAGAATTTAGCCATTATGCTGTCGGCCATGTTGTCAAGTTCAGTGTATGACAGCATCCTGTCATCCTCTATGACAGCCGGCGCATCGGGATATTTGTTTACAGTTTCTTTGAATTTGGAGTATATCGTTGGTGTATTCATATAGTATTTGGTCTTTGCAGTATAAGGCTTTTAAAAGGCCGTTTGTTCATAAAGACCGTACAAAAAACTCAGCCACCGTAATAAACGGCGGCTGAGCTATGGTTGTAAAATGCTTATCAGAATTTGAAACCTACCGACAGTACTATAGAGTTTGTTACTTCAGTAAGGTCGGCTTTGGGTGAGCTTATACCCTGATAGGGTGTGAAAGCATAATAGCTTGATTTCTTATTACGGTAAACGTAGGCTGCATCGGCATAGAAGGCTTGGTAGTGGTAACCCACGCCCAACGATAATGAGTTGATCGAACGGTTGAGCGAGTAAGCGGGGTTTGTACCGGCTGTGAAGATTTCCATATTGCCGTCAAGGGCTTCTTCTTTGGTAGAAGTGGATGTGTAGTTGTAACCGGCACGCAGGCTAAAGGCCGGTGTCAGACGGTATTCAACACCTAAACGAATTATATTCGCAGCCTTGAAATAAGCCTTGGTATCATCATTCACATAGTCATCGCTCACGTAGTCGCCGCGTTGGTCCTGATAGCTTACCTTGGTGTTGCCGTAAGCCTGACGTTCGTAGTCAAGACTCACGATTGCCTGGTTGCCAATCACCGCTGCTGCACCTACCATGATTTTCCAGGGCGAATTGAGGTGGAAATTGTAGAAGGCGTCATCGGTTTCTTCAGTGCCGGCTATAGGATTAAGCTTGCTCTCGGCAGCTCCGGGATTAAAATAGCTGTAGTCAACTCCGGCGTATGACGATGATGAGAGATGATGCCATGTGGGAGTGTGGACTGCGAAACCTACACGGAATTCGTTTATGGGTTTGAGAATCACACCGAGTTTGAGATTGAAACCGTTACCGCTGATGTTACGGTAATTGCGAAGCTGTACACCGGCATTGCCTTCCTGAAGTTTGCCGATTACATCACCGTTGGGACCTTCGCTTTCGGTAGGGATTGTAGCTTTTTCCATACTCTCTGAGTAGTATGTGGTCTGGTTGAAGCTCAGGTCAGTGATACCGAAACCTATACCCCACATAACCACATTGCCTATATTTCCGCCGAAGTCGATGGCGTATTCGTCTACATATCCGCTTTCGCGTACTTCTGAGAGGGCATCGCCTATGGTGTGCTCATTACGCAGACCTTGGTAGCCGCCGCCCGCCTTGGGATTGATCATAAATGAATTGTAGGCAAGAATCGAGAGCCAGTCTTCGTTTGAATCAAGATAGGGATTATATTTCTCGCCAAAGTTAAGGTCGCTCTCGGGCGCGCTTGTAAATGATGCTATGTAGTTTGACAGAGAGCCGTTGGTGCGGGCTGTGTAGGCCGAATAAGCCCTGTCGAAAGATGCTACGCGATTATAGCTGGCTCCCCACGAGAAGGTACGCAATGCACCGTCAAGACGGGCTGTACCTACATAACCGAAGTTATTGCAGTACACCTTGGTTTTCGACATGCTTTCCTTGGTACTGTTGGTGGTGGAAGTGATCTTGCGGGGAGAGATGTCGAGGGTGGCACCTATTTCGCTGCGTCTGTACACACCTATACCGGCCGGATTCTGATTGAGAGTGGAGAGGTCACCGCCAAGTGCTGTGAATGCTCCGCCCATTGCCATGAATCGGGCAGTGCCGCGTAGCTCGGTCTGTGAAAGTTGATATGCGTCTACAGCACTCTGTGCCGATAATACTGCCGGAGCACTTATTGCGAGGGCTGCAAGTATGGTCTTTTTCATAGCTGAAACTGAATTATTTATTTACGGATAAAATCCATATTCGGTTTTTTACAGTTTTTAATTTAAATATATTAACACTTCAGATGTGCTTTGGTTTAAGAGGATTCGCATTTAAATAGTCTTAAATTTATAACCCGCAGAGCGGATAATCCGGTCTGCGGGTATGTATATCTTTGGAGTTAACGACGTCCGCGTCCGCCACCACCTCCGCCGCCGCTTCGGCTTCCACCGCCGAAACTGCCGCTTGACCGGTGGGTAGAGCGTGCGCCGCCGCCACCGGTACCCCAGCTGCTGCGGGATGATGAACTGCTGCTTGAGCTGCGGTTCCATGAATTGTTTGATCGCGATTCGCTGCTCGAGTTGTTATATGAGCGGTTACGGCCGCGGTTGGTGTTGATGGTACCGCGGTTTGAGCCTGATGGGCTTCCGCCGTATGAGGGCGATGCCGATGAGCCGGGACGGCGGTTGGTGCTTGAGCCCATATTGCCGGGTCGACCCATGTTGCCGGGACGTGCGCTTGATGCACCGGCACTGATGGCTCCGGGACGGCGACCGGTTGTAGAGCTGACGCCGGCCATTCCGGTTCCGTGCGACGGACGGTGGGTGCCTGATACACCGGGGTTATTTACCGACCAGTTGTTATTTCCCCACGAAGGTCCATGTCCGGGATGCCAACCGGCTCCCCATCCGGGTCCCCAGCCCCATGCAGGACCGCAGCCCCACGACGGGCCCCAACCCCATGACCATGACGGGCCCCAGCTCCATGAGTACCATGGGTCGTACCATCCCATGTTCCAACGCCAGTTCCACGACGGACCGTACCAGGGATCATACCAGCCACCATACCAACCTGTATACCAGGGTGAGTACCAGGGCGATGCGCTTACATAGATGTTTACGTCGGTTGCTTGAGTGACAGGTTGCGAATAATACGAGTCAATCAATGCCTGGTCATCAGATCCGTTGACTACATCACCGTCGTGGAAGCGTTCCAGGCGGCGTGTATATCCGTATGTGTCGCTGTTCTGCATATTCTTTTCGAGCACTTCAAGCGAGTCGAGCGATATGGAGTCGGGCACAAGGAACTGTCCACGGCGATTATATGTGTCAACATCCACATTCAGTCCGCTCCCTGCGGCCGGAGTATATGTAGATGGATCGGGATAATCGCTTACAACTGTTGCCGGTGTATAATTGTAATTTGAGTTCTGTCCTTTTTTGTTTTTATTTTGAGTCTTGTTTTTCGACTTTGACTCATTATAGTAGATATCGTCTTCCTCATCATCCCACGAGGCGGGTGACGATGAAGCAAATGCAAGAGCCGTGGCGCCTGCAATCAGTATCGAGAGAAGAAAAAATCGTCGTGATTTCATAGCAGCCTTTGTTGATATATTCTATTTACTTATTTTTTTATTTAGACTTTAAAACAGCCATTTAGTTTAATGCAAATATATAAAAAATAGGGCTTATATTGAAGATTTTTGCTCAAAAATTCATATAAGCCCTGTTATTTAGATATTTTTAAGGATTTATGCCGTTTTCTTGATTTTGCTCTTTATCTTAAATCCTGTAGATACAACAATTAGCGATACTATAGGGGTGAGATAGTTAAACAGGCAATAGGGCAGATAAGTGACCGTGGGAACCCCCAGCACCGTAGCCTGTGTAACACCGCAAGAACTCCACGGGATGATAGGCGAAGTAACCGAGACACCGTCTTCGAGCGTTCGGCTCAGCAGGCGCTTCTCCATCATGTTACGCTTGAACAGATTGCGGTAGATGTTGCCTGTGAGGATAATTGACAGGTACTGGTCGGCTGTGGTGGCGTTCATTGCAAAGCCTGTTGCGATAGTCGCCGATACTATAGAGGTGCGGTGCTTGAGCTTACGTGTGATAAATTCGGCTACCGACGCCAGCATTCCCGAGCCTATCATGATCCAGCCGAATATAAGGGCCGCTACTACCAGATATACTACCGGAATAATACCCATTATGCCGCCGGTACTCAGCAAGCTGTCTACTGCCTCTATTCCGCTGTGGCTTTCATATCCTGACAGGGTGCTCGAAAGTACATCTGTCACCGACAT
This sequence comes from uncultured Bacteroidales bacterium, assembly GCA_947072905.1. Classification (GTDB taxonomy): domain Bacteria; phylum Bacteroidota; class Bacteroidia; order Bacteroidales; family Muribaculaceae; genus CAG-873. The sequence continues at coordinate 118,561 of CAMTKF010000001.1, read as the reverse complement.
CTGCAGCTGCGGTTGAAATATGAATACGCCCACCGATGCCATAAAACTGCTTATAATCAGCACCTTGAGCGTGGGTATGCGCATCGCAATCATTATCAGTGTAACAACGGGAATTATAAGCACCATAGGGGTAATGTTGAAGGTGCTGTTTATGCCGCTCAGCATATCCATTGACCCTTCTATCGGCGCACCGCCCGTCATAAGTCCTTTTGCTGCAAACACTATGAGTGATATCACCATGGCAGGGGTAGTGGTAATCATCATATAGCGGATGTGGGTGAAAAGATCTACATCACATGTGGAGGATGCGATTACGGTGGTGTCGCTCAGCGGCGAAACCTTATCGCCGAAATATGCGCCTGAAATTATGGCTCCGGCTGTCCAGCCTGCACTGTAACCCATAGCTGTTCCTATGCCGAGAAAAGCCACACCTATGGTGGCGATGGTAGACCAAGAGCTGCCGGTTATAACCGACACCATGGCGCAGGCCACACAAGCCGTAACGAGAAACCACTGTGGATTGAGCATAAGCAAACCGTATTCTACCAATGTCGGCACCACGCCCGACAGCATCCATGTGGTAGCCAATGCGGCTATACATATCAGCATGGGTATGGCAGGGAGTATCTGAGTGGCACTGCGACGCAGGCCTATGGCAAATCCGCGTCGCGAGAGATACTTGTTTCTCACAGACAGCAGCAGCGCAAGAGCCGAACATCCCAATAAGGCAATCGGCGAGTAATCGCTTACCGCCAAGGGGCCTTCAATCAGTATAATAAGTATCAGTATTACAGCAAGTGATAATAACGGAATTGCTGAAATCCGCCACGACGCTTTGCGGGGCGAGAGTGCAAATAATCTTTTCACCTATCAGAAAAATTCTTTTAAAAATGCGTTTACACTGACAATCGCGTCAGTTTTTGAATCAAATTATACGCAAAGTTACGAAATTCCCTATGAAAAACAATTATGATGCTACGGTTTTAAATAATTTTAGAGCTTGTTTGAATAACTTGATAAAAGGAGCTGTTACAACTTGTCGAAAGTTTTCTGACCCTTGAGATAATATCTGACAAGGATGTTGGGCCTTTTTTCAATCAGGTTTTCTGCAGCTCCGGCCACCTTCATTTCCGGCATCATTTTACGGTAATCACGATGGGCTTTGAGTATGGCCCCGGCATTGCCAAACTGAAAAGTGGCTACGAATTTAAGCCATGCTATCGTGTCGAGTAATCTGCGTGTGAACAATGATTTGCCACGGACATCGTCGGGCAGATTCTTGTAGAGCATCAGCAGATTGTTGCGGAAGTTGAGATATGTCTTGCGGGGATTTGACGGTGGTAGCGATCCTCCGCCCAGATGATAGACAACAGCTTGAGGCACAGCATATATTTTATAACCTTTGAGGCGTATGCGCCAACACAGGTCAATCTCTTCCATGTGTGCGAAGAATTTGGGGTCAAGCCCTCCGCATTCAAGATACACTTCGGGGCGTGTCATGAGTGCTGCTCCCGAAGCCCAGTCAACCTCGGCCACGGTGTCGTATTGGCCATTATCGGCTTCGCAGGTGGCGAAGATGCGTCCGCGACAATACGGATAGCCGTTGCGGTCTATATATCCTCCGCAAGCTCCTGCATATTCAAAGTTTTCGCGCTCCATATATGCCCGCAGCTTTGGCTGGCAAGCACCGGCTTCGGGATGCGCGTTCATGAAACTGTAGAGGTCGTCTATCCACTGTGGCGCCGGTGCCACATCTGAATTGAGCAACACCACATAGTGATAATCACGATAATGCTCTATCGCACGGTTGTAGCCTTCGGCAAAACCGTAATTACGGTCGAAATATAATGTCTCGACCTCAGGAAATTGCTCTTCGAGAATTTTGCGCGAGTCGTCGGTGGAACCGTTGTCGGCTACAATCACACGTGCTGTCTCGGGGTTGGTATTGGCTACAACCTGCGGCAGATATTCTTTGAGTAGTGCAGCGCCGTTCCAGTTAAGGATTATAACGGCTACTGCCGGTTTATTTTGTGTTGTCATTTCGTTCATTATTCAGTAGCTCCATGTTTACCGGACGTTTCCAGCGTTTGTGAGTCCAAAGCCATATTGCCGGGTCGCGTCTGATGGTTTGTTCGAGCATTCGGGTATACTTTTCGGTAATCTCGCCTTCGGGAGTGTCGGCCACGTTGTCGGCCAATGGTCTTACCGTTATCTTATACTTTCCACGTCCGGTTTTTTCCATATCCCAGTATATGGCCGCCATTTTGAGTTTGCGGGCAAGTGTCTCGGTTCCGGTAATCATCAAGGTAGGATGGTTGAGAAAGGTTGTGGGATAGCCGGGATCGCCATGGCTCGGATGCTGATCGCTCATGAATCCGGTGATGGTGAGCATGCCTTTTTTTCGGGCTTTGAGCAGGCAGCGCAGGGTAGAGGACTTGGGATAGCATATTGAATGAAAACGGCTGCGCAACCTGAGCATCATTCGGTCGGCGAATCCCGACTTGAGCGGACGGTAAACCTGCCCGAATTCAACTTTTTCTGAGGGCTTGAGCTTGGTATGCAGGCTCACCGATGGTGCCCACTCCCAGTTGAATGTATGTGCGAAATAAACTATTATGCTTTGCCCGCTGTCAAGGTAACGGTCTATCAGCTCTATGTTTTCAAATTGCATGTGCCGGGCCATGTAGCTGTCGCTGACGTGCATCAGTCGCAATGTCTCTACTAATGAATCAGCGAAATTGCGATAAAAGCGTTTCTCTATCTTGCGCAGTTCTCCGCTGCTTTTATCAGGAAAAGATTCAGCGAGATTTTTGCGCACGACATCTTTGCGATAACCGGCAACTCTGTACAACAAGAAGTAGATTATATCAGCGAGAAAATACATAGGCTCAGGTTGATATTTTTACGCGTTATTTTACCAACTCACCGGTGAGAACTTCGTTTGGTGCGTCAACACTGAGCAGTCTCACGGGTACAATCTGATTGTCGAGGTCGGGAGTGGCATCTTTCACTTCAACCCTGAGATAATTGTCGGTGAAGCCGGCCATCGGCTTGCCGTTGCCCTGAGGATGTTCAAGAAGCACATGGCGCACGCTGCCGACAAAACTCTCGGCATACACAGCCCATTTGGCTTCGCTTAGACGAAGCATGATATTTGTACGGCGATGTTTCTCTGTGTCGCTCACTGCACCGTCTATTGACAGGGCTTTGGTTGAGGGGCGTTCAGAGTAGGGGAATACATGCAGGCGGGTGATGTCGAGACTGTCGACAAAAGCGCGCGATTGCTCGAACCGCTCGGGCGACTCGCCTCGTGTGCCGGTCATCAGGTCCACTCCGATAAATGCGTGGGGCATCTTTTCCTTGATACGTTCTATTTTGTGTCGGAATAGGGCTGTGTCGTATCTGCGGTGCATCAGTTTCAGAACTTCATCGTTTCCTGATTGCAGAGGAATGTGGAAATGTGGCATGAAAGCGCGCGATTGTGCCACCCAGTCAATCAATTCGTCTGAAAGCAGGTCGGGCTCGATTGACGAAATGCGGTAACGCTCTATTCCCTCAACCTTGTCGAGCGCTTTGCACAGATCAAAGAAATTATCGTCGCGGCCTTTGCCGAAGTCGCCTATATTTACACCGGTTATAACGATTTCCTTACCACCCTCGGCGGCGGCTTTCTCGGCCTGTGCCACAATAGATTCTATGCTGCCCGAGCGCGAGCGTCCGCGTGCCAACGGTATGGTGCAGTACGTGCACCAACAGTCGCAACCATCCTGTACCTTAAGGAAATATCGGGTACGGTCGCCGCGTTCGCACGATGGCTTGAATTCCCTTATGTCTTTTGTCGGACAAACTTCCACACGCTTGCGACGGTCGTTGAGGAAGCTTTCTACAAATGAGTCAATATCCATCTTACGGTCTGCACCGGCCACAATCGCCACACCCGGCAGCGCGGCAACATCGTCGCTTTTGAGCTGTGCGTAACAGCCGGTTACGATAATAGGCGCTTCGGGATATCGTTTGTTGAACGAGCGTATGGTCTGACGGCATTTCTTGTCGGCAAGCTCGGTGACGCTGCATGAATTTATGATAATCAGGTCGGGTGTTTCAGCACCGCTCACGCGGCGTATGCCTTTCTCTCCGAGTTTCCTCGCTATTGTCGAGGTCTCTGAGAAGTTTAGTTTGCAACCGAAAGTATGATATAGTGCTTTTATTGATTGGTCGTTATTGACGCTCATTGATTCACTTTGAAAAATTGTTGATTATTTTTGCTATCTCTACAGCATCATCGGCCGATGTACATGCCGATATTGGCAAACTCACCGCCTCGCGGGCAATCCTGTCTGATACGGGCAGGTTGAGGTCGGCATATTCGTGCATACATGGCTGTCGGTGCGGTGGAGTGGGGTAGTGTACTTCGGTCTCGACGCCGTTTTCGAGCAAATAATTGCGCAGCTCTTCGCGGTGCGGTGTCATTACCACGTATTGATGCCACACCATGTCCTCGTGCGCTGTATATAATGGTTTGCTTACCAAAGGATTGTTGATTTCCTCTTCGTATATTGACGCCAAATGCGATCTGCGCTTGCATTCTGCATCGAGGTACGGCAGTTTGCACGAAAGTATGGCTGCCTGTATAGGGTCAAGACGGCAGTTAAGCCCTTGGTAAATATTATGGTAACGATAATCCGAACCATAATTTGCAAGGGCTTTTACCGCAGAGATAAGTTGGGAATCGCGACTTGTTACAGCTCCGGCATCGCCCAGCGCACCTATATTTTTGGTAGGGTAGAAACTGAATGCTGCGGCATCGCCCAGCGCACCGGTCTGTCGGCTGTCAGAGTATGTCGCTCCTATTGCCTGTGCATTGTCCTCTACGATTTTTAGGCCGAATTTATCTGCCACATCCTGCATGGTGGAGTCGTAGCATGTGCGCCCGTACAGATGCACTGTGAGGATGGCACGTGTGCGGGGACTGACATGACTCTCTATCTGTGCAGTGTCGAGGTTCAGAGTTCTGATGTCGGGTTCCACAAATACAGGCTTCAGAGCGTTGTCGGTAACGGCGAGAATCGAAGCGATATACGTGTTGGCTGGCACAATCACTTCGTCGCCCGGCTTCATTACTCCCATCTCCATGTAAGCTCTGAAAATAAGCCGCAGGGCGTCAAGACCGTTGCTCACCCCTGTGGCTGCGACACCTCCGCCAACTGTTTCTGCCATCAATTTCTCGAAATTCTGCACTTCGGGGCCGCCTACATAGCGGCCGCTATGTACCACACGGCTCACTGCATCGTTGATTTCGTCTAACCACGGTGCGTTGACATCTTTCAGGTCCAGAAATTTGTAATGTTTCTTGCTCATAAAGCCGTAAGTTGCTTGAATAGTTGGTAATCTCTAACATAGTCGGGCTCGGAGTAGCGTTCTGATGTAAGAACCATGCAAACCGATCCGCCCGAGAAGTTGTCGAGTGTGCGCCATAGCCCGGTGGGGACGTAGAGTGCGGTATATGGCCTGTTAAGTGAAAAACGCTCGGGCGCATGTTTGCCGTCGTCGAGTACTACGTCAAAACTGCCTGAAAGAGCAATTATAAGTTCTTCGGCCTGATAATGCGAATGTCCGCCGCGCTTGGCATCGGCCGGTACATCATACAGGTAAAAGACTCGGCGGATATCAAATGGAATCAGAGGCGCACCGTTCTCGGCCACAGAAAGCGTGCCGTTTGCATGCTTATGGCGGTCGAATGTTATGCGTCTTACATTAGCCAGGTCTGAGTGTTTATGCGGATCGGCAAAAGTCTTTGCAGATTTTTCCTCATGGCAATCAGCGCACGGTTGCGGTGATTCCTCACCTAATCCTTCGGGGTCGAATATATATTCATCTGCATTATATGGCCCTGAAGCGAGTACCATGGCTACTGAGTTTGTCGAGAAATTATTGATTTCGCGCCACGTGCCGGGAGGTATATGCAGTGCCCTGTCGCTGCGGTTTAGGCTGTGGACCTCTTTTGTGCCATCCGGTTTAATGCACACCACGTCAAAACTTCCGCTCATTGCCACTATCATTTCTGAGGTGTGCCGCAAAGCTCTGCCGTTGCGTTTTCGTCCGGTTGGCACATCGTAAATCCAGTACACACGTTCTATTTCAAACGGGCATACCCCACGGTTGCCACTCTCGATAAACGAAAGGTTTCCACGAATGTCCTCAACTTTGGGTAACTCAATCATAAGGCAAGCCATATTAGATTTATTGCAAAGTTACAAAAAACTCTGCAATTCCACTAATTTTTCTGTTTTGCCTTGCTTATATTGCGCGTTACGAAGTCGGTGAGGTATACGGTGAAGAGCGGGAAGATTATCATGCCGGAAATAGGAAGCACCACCGCGACTATTTTTCCCGAGACTGTCACCGGATTGATATTGCACCCCACGGTAGCCATATTCATTGCCGACCACCACAGGGCTGTCCAGTACGAATCGACCTGCGGATTTACGCCTGATTCGCGCTGATAGAATATGAGCGAACAGAAGTAAGCCACCAATATCATTATGACAATATACGAGACGAGCAGGCTTGATATGGCATTACTCGAAAGATAGCCCATTACTATGCTCATAGCCAGCGCGCCACGTGCCAGCGGTATGAACCGAATGAAATACATGGCATCGTATGTGAGTTGCAGATCAAGCTGGTTGATTATGTTGAGATATGGAATTGACAGAATAAGAAATACTATATGTCTTCTGAAATACCTCAACTTGTCATCGGAGTATGCCAATCCCACAAAAAAATCAATCATAAATACAATACATACCCAGAACTGGAACGTCATGTATGTGTGGTTTTGCAGGAAATCTTCTTTATCGAATGTCTCTATAGACATGAATACAATCAGCAGAACCGACAGAATTAAAACAACAAGGTTAAGCGAGGTAAGGATAATCTTCTTCACCTTAAGATATTCCGGACTGCGTTGTGGCACAGATGATGATGAATTAGTTGCCATGGATGAATTGTTTAGAAATTCGGTTTTTAAGTAAGCAGATGATATAAACTATTTTTCAACGGTTACTTATATAAAAAGAAACGCGCTGCCAAACATAAAAGTTCGTCCTGTCATGCAATGCCACGATAAAAAGCGCGACCGGCCTTAGTGGCCAATCGCGCTGCAGTCGGTATATGTGAATGAGTGATGCAAAAAGAAACAACATATAGCCCGACAATATCTTTATTTCGTAGTGGATAATGATGAATGCGTTTTTATAATTATTGGCGCATTATTTGTTCCACTCATAATAAAAATATCACCAACCCGCTAACTGAAACGAATTGGTGATATTTCTGTAGTCTTACCAGGATTCGAACCTGGACAGACAGAACCAAAACCTGTAGTGCTACCATTACACCATAAGACTATCTGCCTAAAAGCGGTGCAAAGTTAAAGCTTTATTTTGGAATTTGCAAGTTTTGGATTAAAAATTTGCTCAATTATTCTTCAGCAGATTCAACCTCAGCTTCCTCTGCCAAGACGGAAGCCTTGATGTTGGGAGCTTCAAGACCGTAGTGTTTACGTTTGTCAAGAGCTTTCAGATAGATGGCAAGCAGCAGAGCCAAAACACCAAAACATGCGAAGATCAGCATGGGTATGGTATAATTGTAAGGAATGAATACGTCGGGGTTGTCAACTCCGGCTGCTTTCATTGCTTCAATTTGATTCTTTGCGGCTACTACACCGGGATTAGTGGCGTTTACAGAGTCAAGAACAGCACCGATAAGCAGAGGTACAAGGCAGAGGCCTATGTTCTGTACCCAGAAAATCAAGCAATATGCGCTGCCAAGCACTTTTTCTTCGATAATCTTGGGCACACTTGGCCACAGAGCAGCCGGCACAAGAGCAAAAGATATACCGAGTACGATGATGGTAGAGTAGGCCAGGACTTCGCTGTGAGTGACAGGCAGAAGAAGAGCGAATATAAGGTGACATGCTATAAGAAGTATAGCACCTAAAATGAGCATGGTCGCACCTTTACCCTTACGGTCGAGGAAATTGCCAAGAAATATTGTTATGATTGCAGCCCCGACAGGGAACCAACGGAATATGTCACTTGCCTGTTGTGCGGAGATACCGTCAAGATTGCATTGCAACATTTCGGCACCATAAGCCTGGAACGGGAAGATTGCTGAATAGTAAAGAACGCACAGAAGTGCTACAACCCAAAATATGTGGCTTGAAAAGATTTTCTTGATGTCTGAAGCCTTGAATTCTTCCTCACCCTCTTCGTCGGATGCGGCTGCACCGAGCTGACGGTCAAGTTTGGTATCAAGAACACAGAATATGCAGTAGCAGATAAGACCGATAAGCAGTAGCACTGTGCAGAAAGCCACCGGTGCAACTACAGAACCCATGCTTTCGGCTATCATCGGTGATATAGAGAATATTACGAAAACACCGATACGTGCTATCGCCATCTCAAGACCCATGGCAAGAGCCATCTCTTTGCCCTTGAACCATTTTGCGATTGTCTTTGAAACGGTAGTACCGGCCATTTCACAACCGCAACCGAATATCATGAAACCGAGCGAGGCCATCTTGGCACTTGCAGGCATAGACACCCACCAAGTATCAAGCCATTCGGCCAGGGCGCTTCCTGCAAATAGATCGCTGATACCGTAGAGTTTGATTCCGGCACCTATCACCATGAGTGACGCCGAGAGTACGCCGGTGAAGCGGATACCCATTTTGTCAAGGATAAAACCGGCTACAATCAGGAAACCGCAAACATTTAGAAAATATTCCGAAGCGCGGTATGTACCATAGGCTGTAGAGTTCCATCCCAGGTCGGGGAGCAGCAGGCTCTTTATAGGGCCCATCACATCAACAAACATGTATGCAAAGAACATCATCAGTGCCACAAGCACCAATGCGGTCCATCTTGCCCATGCTTTGTCTTTTAGAAGAACTTTAATTTCTTGTGTCATAATTATGTATAATGATTGATTTGTGAATTGACATGATTCGTTGCAAAGTTACAAAAAAATAATGAACACGGTCAACGCTTGTTTAATAATTTACGCTCCGTGTGATGAATCTGTTTAAAAACTGCAACTTTCAGCTGATTCTGCTCCAGTCAGTCGAACGCGATACCGCTTCTTTGAGCGAGATAAGGAATGTTCGGTTGGCAGGTAGACTGAGGGTGGGGTCTGAGTCAAGCAGATGTTCGGCGGCGTGTCGGGCCTGTGAGATTATCTCTCCATCGGTGGCCAGATTGGCAATATGCAGCTCAAAGGGTATGCCGCTCTGCATAGTGCCTTCAATGTCGCCCGGACCGCGCATGCGCATATCGGCTTCGGCTATCACGAATCCGTCGGAGGTCTGTGTCATCAGTTCAAGGCGCTCACGCGTCTCTTTGGCAATCTTCAGTTTTGACATAAGTATGCAGTAGCTCTGATTAGCGCCACGCCCTACACGTCCGCGCAGTTGGTGCAACTGACTAAGTCCGAATCGCTCGGCATTCTCAATCAGCATTATTGTAGCATTGGGTACGTTCACGCCTACTTCTATCACGGTGGTGGCTACAAGAATCTGTGCCTTGCCTGATGCAAACAGCTCCATCTGATAGTCTTTTTCAGCAGGTTTTAGTCTTCCGTGAACAAATGCCACCCTGTAATTGGAGAATGTCTCGCATATAAGGTCATATCCCTCGGTGAGCGAGCGCAGGTCGAGCTTTTCGTTTTCGTCAATAAGAGGATATACAAAGTAGACCTGACGGCCTTCGGCAAGTTGCCGTCCTATTGCGCGGTATACTTCCTCGCGTTTGGAGTCGTAGCGCAGCAGTGTGGTCACAGGCTTTCGTCCCGGCGGAAGCTCATCAATTATAGATACGTCGAGGTCGCCGTATACGGTCATGGCAAGAGTTCGCGGAATGGGGGTGGCGGTCATAACCAGTATGTGTGGCGGACATGTGTTTTTGGCCCACAGACGGGCTCTTTGGGCAACGCCGAAGCGATGTTGTTCATCAATAACGGCCATTCCAAGATTACGGAATTTTACCGGATCTTCAAGAACGGCATGCGTTCCTATGAGAATATGAAGTTCCCCTGATGCCAGGGCTTCGTGTATCTCCTGCCGCTCGCGGCTGCGGGTTGAGCCGGTGAGAAGCCTTACATTCACACCTATTGGGGCTGCAAGGCTACGGATGGTCTCATAGTGCTGACCTGCAAGTATTTCGGTCGGCGCCATAAGGCACGCCTGAAAACCGTTGTCCAAGGCTATGAGCATAGACATAAGGGCTACGAGGGTCTTGCCCGAGCCTACATCGCCTTGCACAAGGCGGTTCATCTGGCGCCCGGTGTTGGTGTCTATCCTTATTTCTTTGATCACGCGTTTCTGTGCCCCGGTCAGCGGAAAGGGCAGGCACGTGGAGTAGAAGTTATTGAAGTATCTGCCTATGGATGTGAAGCGGAATCCTTCGGTCACTGACTTACGGTCGCGCGAACGCATCAGCATGTCGGTCTGAATGTAGAAAAGTTCTTCAAACTTCATGCGTTCCCTTGCTTTGGCCAGCGATGCCGGGGCCGACGGCTTATGAATTTCCCTGATGGCTCTGTCAAGACTCATCAGTTTGCACTCCTCGATAACAGATGCGGGTAGTGATTCTGCAAATGGCGGACGCGAATTCAGCAACTCGCAAATCCAGTCATGCAGTTGGCGCGAACCTATATTGCGGTCGCGCAGTTTCTCTGTGAGCGGGTACACCCCTCGAAGCCCTATCTGGGTAGCGGCTTTTTCGAGGGTATCTACTTCGGGATGCGACATTTGCCACCGCTCGTTGAAAGTGGTCGGCTTTCCGAACAGGATGTATTCTGTAGATGTGTGCAATGACTCGCGTATGCGTTTTATTCCCTGAAACCAAACCACTTCCATGGTAGCACTGCCATCAGTGAATATGCCCACAAGGCGAGTCTTTGCGCCTTCGCCCAATACGTTGAAGTTTATGAATCGCCCCTTGACCTGCACCGAGGGCATATCTCCCTCAAACTCACGTATAGTGTATATCGAAGTACGGTCAACGTATGAGCTTGGAAAATGGTGCAGCAGGTCGTAGGCGGTGCGTATATTCAACTCCTTCGACAGCAGTTCGGCACGTTTGGGGCCGATGCCTTTAACGTATTTTATGTCGAGCCGCCTCAGTGAGTTCATGAGAGCCGGTTGATATAGTACGAAGCCAAAGCAAGATCGCCCGGATTGGTGATCTTTATATTGCGGATATTACCGGGTACAAGTTTCAATTTATTAAATCCGGCAAATTCCATCACCGAGGCATCGTCAGTGAATTCGTTACCGCTTTTGGCTGCTTTTTCGTATGCTTCAGTCAACAGTTTGGCCGGGAAGGCCTGTGGGGTCTGTACCGCACGGTATACCGAGCGGTCAACAGCCTCGCTCATATCGTTGTCAGGTGCCAGACGACGAAGCGAGTCGGTCACATTTATCGCCGGGATGGCGCCATTGCATTTCTTGTTGTCAAGAGCTTCGACAAGAGAATGGAATATGTCGCGGGTAGGCAAGGGGCGTGCTCCGTCGTGTACCATGATTATATCGGTGTCGGGCTCTACCTTTGCCAAGCCGTTGTGCACCGACTCAAACCGTGAGCTGCCTCCGATTGCTATGTCGGGCGAGTCAAACTGCAGTGCATCGCAGAGCATGTGCCAGTAGTCAAGCATTTCCTCAGATACAACTACTGTGACAGTCGCACCGGGCAGCACTCCGCGGCAGGCCTCGATGGTACGCATCAGCACCGGCTTGCCGGCGAGATCGCAAAACTGCTTGGGCAGCGATCCCCCGAATCGGGAACCGCTGCCGGCAGCTACAATTATGATGTGAATCTTTTTTGACATCAGGTTTTACCAGGCAAACATGGGATATTCCATCATGATGCTGTTTACCTTCTCGCGCACAGAGGTGATAATCTTTTCATCCTCATGGTTTGACAGAACGGTATCAATCAGCTCTACGATTTGGCCCATCATGGGTTCCTTGGCGCCGCGTGTGGTGATTGCGGGTGTGCCAAGACGGATACCTGAGGTCTGGAACGGCGAACGTGAGTCAAACGGAACCATGTTCTTGTTGGCTGTGATATCGGCGTCAACCAGTACCTTCTCTGCAACCTTACCGGTGAGTTCGGGGAACTTGGAACGCAGGTCTACGAGTACACAGTGGTTGTCGGTACCGCCGCTAACCACATCATAGCCAAGGTCGGTAAGGGCTTTTGACATTACGCGAGCATTCTCGCGCACCTGTGTCTGATAGACTTTGAATTCGGGGCTGAGAGCTTCGCCGAATGCTACTGCCTTACCGGCAATTACGTGTTCGAGCGGGCCGCCCTGAACACCGGGGAATACAGCTGAGTCGAGCAACGAGCTCATCATGCGCACCACGCCTTTGGGTGTTGTCTTGCCCCAAGGATTCTCGAAGTCTTTGCCCATCAGGATAATACCACCGCGGGGACCACGGAGGGTCTTGTGGGTGGTAGAAGTCACGATGTGGGCGTAGGGCAGGGGATTCTCAAGGAGTCCGGCAGCGATAAGTCCGGCAGGGTGAGCCATATCAATCATGAGGATAGCGCCTACTTCATCGGCAATCTTGCGCATGCGGGCATAATCCCATTCGCGCGAATAAGCACTTGCGCCGCCTACGATGAGTTTGGGCTTCACACGATGTGCGGTTTCTTCCATCTGGTCATAGTCAACAAGACCGGTAGAGCGATCTACATTGTATTCAACGGCATTGAATACAAGGCCCGAGAAGTTGACAGGGCTACCGTGTGAGAGGTGTCCTCCGTGAGCCAGATTGAGTCCCATAAAGGTATCGCCGGGTTTCATGCAAGCCATGAAGACAGCCATGTTGGCCTGAGCTCCCGAGTGGGGCTGAACATTAGCATATTCAGCACCGAAAAGGGCTTTTACGCGGTCGCGGGCGAGGTCTTCCACCTGATCTACCACACCGCAGCCGCCATAATAGCGGTGGCCGGGATAGCCTTCAGCATACTTGTTGGTGAGGCATGAGCCCATTGCACGCATCACATCGTCGCTGACGAAGTTTTCTGACGCGATAAGTTCGATACCTTTTTTCTGGCGCTGGTGTTCCAGCTCGATGAGATTGAAAATTTGCGAATCTTTTTCCATTGAATCGTATTTTTAAGGACCTTTGAGGCAAGGTTATTTTTTCTTTTTAACTGAAAATCCGAAATGTCCGAGATAGCTCCCGGTGTCGAAATATTTTCCGTGTGAGTAGCTCAGCAAATTGGCTTTTGCCAGATCGAAGGCACCGGTGGCAGGGTCGATGTATTGCTCGTCGGCAAGCACATTGGCAACCTCGGCTATAAACATGTCGTGGGAGCCGAGGTGTACTATCTGCTTTACATGGCACTCTATACACAGCGGCGACTCTTTTATAGAAGGGCAACTTACGGCTTGACCGGTTTCGGGCGTAAGTCCGCATTCTTTCCATTTGTCGTGGTCGCGGCCTGAACGCACTCCGCAGTAGTCTGTAGCGCGTGCCATATCGGCAGTGGTGAGATTGACCGTGAATTCCATATTCTCTTTGATAAGATTATATGAAAACCGTTCTGGTCTCACCGATATATAGAGCATAGGAGGATTGGTGCATATTGTACCGGTCCAGGCTATGGTGATGAGGTTGGACCTGTGACTGTCGCCACAAGAAACCAATACCGCCGGGAGCGGGTTAAGCATCGTTCCGGGTTTCCAGCTTAGCTTCATTCAGAGCTTGTTAGAGTGTATATCAGAGGATTTTTGCATCAGAGCCTTTAACCGCATGGTTGCAATAGCGGCATCGTATTATGGTCTCGGGCTCACGTTCGATCACATCAAACTTGGTTGACATGGGCTCGTTGTTGGTGATACACTTTGGATTGGCGCAACGCACTATGCCTACTATGGTATCGGGCAAAGCTACGGGATGCTTCTCCACAACATCGTAGTCGTTTATAATATTGACTACTGCTGTGGGAGCTATAAGGGCTATGCGGTTGAGAGTGGCGCTGTCAAAAATCTTGTCAGCAACCTTGATTATGCCCTTTGTGCCGAGTTTCTTGCTCGCGAGATTGCAACCGATTGTTACGGCATTGTCGCAGTTTTCGAGGCCCAGGATTTTTACAGCCTTAAACAATGCTGATGATGGAATATGGTCGATTACGGTGCCGTGGCGCAGAGCGGCAACGGCGAGTTCTTTTTTAGTTTCCATAAGATTCAGATATCAATTCCGAGAGCACGTGTTATTATAGCCTGGCGGGCAAAAAGTCCGTTACGGGCTTGTTCGAAGTAGTAAGCTTTGGGGTTGTCGTCAACATCAATGTCGATTTCGTTGACACGGGGCAGCGGATGCAATATGCGCAGATTTGGTTTTGAGTCGTCGAGCATGGCATTATGCAGTGTGTAGAGGTCTTTCACACGTTCATATTCCATAGGGTCGGTGAATCGTTCGCGCTGCACACGGGTCATGTATATAATGTCGGAGGAGTTGATTACCTCGGGTGAGAAGTCGGTGGTTTCCGTGTATTCGATTCCTTCGGCATCGCAGAAATCCTTGTATTCCTGAGGCATGGCCAGTTCTTTGGAAGCCACAAAGTTGAACTTTGGCTTGAAGTATTTCATAGCCATAAGCAGCGAATGTACTGTGCGGCCATATTTAAGGTCGCCCACCATGGTTATTGTCAGGTCGGTGAGGCGTCCTTGTGTCTTGTATATTGAATAGAGGTCAAGCATGGTCTGCGACGGGTGCTGGTTGGCGCCGTCGCCTGCGTTGATTACGGGAACTTCGGTTACTTCGGTGGCATAACGTGCCGCACCCTCGAGATGATGACGCATGATAATGAGGTCAACATAGTTGGCAACCATCTTTATGGTATCCTTCAGGGTTTCGCCTTTGGCCGATGATGAGGTGCCCGGGTCTGAGAAACCGATAATTCGACCGCCGAGACGGTTTACAGCAGTTTCAAAACTGAGACGGGTGCGGGTGGACGGCTCGAAGAAAAGGGTTGCCACGACACGTCCGTCAAGGATTTTGCTGTTGGGGTGTTCCTCGAAGTAGCGTGCACGTTCGAGCAAGCTTAAAATCTCATCCTTCGTTATGTCGGCAATGGATACAAGACTGTTTGGGTTCATAGTACATCAGAATATTTTGGGCATCTCCCGCGATAAAAATTGAATCGTGAGTTCTGCTCTGTATAATACTGCACAAAGTTAAAAAAAATTCCTCATATCGGCTGCAACTTTTCCATAAAATTCGGCCGTTGTTTAAACAAAATTTTTTAACTTTGCAAAAACAATAATCCTATGGAGCATGGATGATCAATCACTCAGCAGATTGTATTTGAAAGATACAGCCTTTGACAAGTTGATGCAGCGTC
Organism: uncultured Bacteroidales bacterium; assembly: GCA_947072905.1. Classification (GTDB taxonomy): domain Bacteria; phylum Bacteroidota; class Bacteroidia; order Bacteroidales; family Muribaculaceae; genus CAG-873. The sequence continues at coordinate 103,139 of CAMTKF010000001.1, read as the reverse complement.
GCATATTTAATGTGTTGCTCGTTGCATCGCGCTATGATGCGTTCATGCTCGAGGAGGACGGTCGTGTTGATGAGCAGCTGTATATGGAATATGTGTCGCTCAATCTCAGTTCGCCGCCGCGTGTCACCAGAGTATCGCACATGAATGCCGCCGTTGAGGCTATGAGATCTCATCACTATGATTTGGCCATAATCATGCCCGGAGTTGAGCTGGCCGAATGCTTTGAAGGTTGCAAGACTCTGAAAGCTCTGTCGCCCGAGACACCGCTGGTGGTGCTGACTCCGTTCTCCAAAGAGGTTTCGCGCAGGCTTGCCAATTCAGATTTATCCAATATAGACTATGTGTTCTCATGGTTGGGCAATATGGATCTGCTGCTTGCCATAATAAAGCTTCTTGAGGATAAGATGAACGCCGAGGACATCACTCAGGTAGGAGTACAGATGATTATGGTGGTGGAGGATTCTGTAAGATTCTATTCTTCCGTACTACCGCACATCTACAAATTCCTGCTCACGCAGAGCCGCGAATTTTCTACTGAGGCACTCAACGACCACGAGCGCATGCTCAGAATGCGTGGCCGACCCAAGGTGATGCTCGCCCGCGACTACGAGGAAGCCGTGGCGATGTATGAGAAATTCGGCGAGAATATGCTGGGCGTTATTTCAGACGTATCGTTTGCGCGTGGCGGTGTAAAAGACCCCAAAGCCGGAATACGTCTTGCCGAATATCTTCGCGAAAAAGATCCTACTTTACCTTTGATTATAGAATCGAGCGAGGTTGAGAATGCGGCCGATGTCGAACGCATTGGCGGGGTGTTCCTTGATAAGAATTCCAAAAAGCTGCCCGTAGATCTTGGCAAAGCCATAATGTCAAATTTCGGTTTCGGAGATTTCGTAATCAAAGACCCGCATACCGGACTGGAGATAATGCGCATTCACGAGCTTAAGGATTTGCAAAAACGTATTTTTGACATTCCTGACGAGGCTCTGTTGTATCACTGCATTCACAATGATGTGTCGCGGTGGTTGTATTCAAGAGCGATATTCGCTGTAGCCGATGTCATACGCCGTCACCGTTTCCGCAACATTGAAGATGCCGCCGAGGTAAAGCAATTGTTCTTCGATCTTATTGTGAAATATCGCAAGATGAAGAACCGCGGCGTTGTGGCGGTGTATCAGCGCGACAGATTCGACCGATATTCAAACTTTGCCCGCATCGGGCAAGGTTCGCTCGGCGGTAAAGGCCGTGGCCTTGCATTCATTGACTCAATTATCAAGATAAATCCGGTATGCGACAACTTTCAGGGCGCCTCTATTTCCATTCCGCGCACTGTGGTGCTGTGTACAGACATATTTGATGAATTCATGGCTGCCAACGAGCTGTATCCTATAGCTCTGAGTGATGCCCGCGATGAGGAGATACTCGAACGGTTTCTTGCAGCCCGTCTGCCCGAAAGAGTCAGAGAGGATATCATGGCTTTGTTTGATGTGATAGACCGCCCCCTGGCCATAAGATCGTCAAGTCTGCTTGAAGACTCTCATTACCAGCCGTTTGCCGGTATATATGCCACCTATATGGTGCCTTATACAGCCGACCGCGAGGAGCGTCTGCGTATGCTCACCGAGTCGGTAAAAGGTGTATATGCCTCGGTGTTCTACAAGGCAAGCAAAGCATATATGACTGCCACATCCAATATTATTGATCAGGAAAAGATGGCCGTCATAATTCAGGAAGTAATCGGTGAGGACCGCGGAGGCCTGTATTTCCCGTCGTTCTCGGGAGTAGGGCGCTCGCTTAACTATTACCCCTTGGGCGATGAGACGCCGGAGGACGGAGTGGCAGAGATAGCGATAGGTCTTGGTAAGTATATAGTGGACGGTGGTGTGGGCCTGCGTTTCTCGCCACGTCATCCCGATCATGTATTGCAGACATCCACTCTTGATCTGGCTCTTAAACAGACCCAGACCAAACTGTGTGCGCTGCCTGCGACAATAGATAAGGATATCGACGTCACAATAGACGATTCATATAACATAGTAAGCCGATCGGTGCAGGACTTCGCCAATACGGGCGACTTGCGTTACCTTGTCTCAACCTACGATGCGCGCGACGGCTATCTTAAAGATTATGAGCAAGGTTCCGGCCGAAGGGTAGTTACATTTGCCAATGTGCTGCGCGACAAGGTATTCCCTTTGGCGTCAGCCATAGATTTTATGCTACACAACGGTCAGGCTGCCATGCAGCGTCCCATTGAGATAGAATTTGCCGGCAATATCAAGCCTGATGCAGCCGGCTCTGACGATAAAGGTCACATTTATTGGCTGCAGATACGCCCGATTATCGACCGTAAGGAGCTGATAACAGATGCAATGCTCGATGCCATACCCTCCGAGGAGATCATACTAAGGAGTACTACAGCAATCGGCAACGGCAGTGTGGAAGGTATATCTACGATAGTTTACGTTAAACCCGACGTATTTGACTCGGCACTCAACCGGGAACTTGTGCCAGAAATTGAAAAATTGAATAGACAATTTCTTGCCCGAGGCGAGAATTATATCCTTATAGGCCCGGGGCGTTGGGGCTCGTCTGATCCGGCGCTTGGCATACCCGTAAAGTGGGCCGATATTTCGGCATCGCGCCTGATTGTAGAGGCCGGTCTCGAGAATTATAGGGTTGAACCGAGCCAGGGAACACACTTTTTCCATAATCTCACATCTTTTGGAGTGGGGTATTTTACCATTGATCCAAAAATCAAAGAAGCACGTTACGAAACAGCACTGCTTGATTCGATGCCGGCCGAGTACGACGACGGTTATATCAGAGTAGTACGTTTTGAACACCCATTGACAATTGCAATCAACGGAAGAGCCGGAGTAGGCATTGTGGCACTGCCGCGGCCCGATGTTGATAATAAACCTGAATCTGAACCATGAGCATCATATCAATAATAAAACGGTCGTTAGGTTTCGGCCCTGACGAAACGGAAGAATACGATTCAATATATGAAGACACTGCTGCCGGAGAAGAAACAGAGGAGTCAAAACCTCAGGCAGATAATGAAGCCATTTCGCCCCAACAGTTAGAGCCGATAACTTTTGATCCTGCCATGCAGGAAAAAATATTTGCGAAGGTGGTTGAGGTGGTAGATACTTCATTGCCCGATTTTATAGGTAAAGCTGTAAATCAGGAGATACAACGCAAGATTTTGTTTGACTCGCTCGATCAGGGAATCAAAGATTATTTAGCTTCGATAGGAGTAGCGGCAGAAGCATATTGCGATGCCCAATGGAAAGCCCGCCAAAGCTCAATGGCGGCCGAGCTTGATGCTTTGAAAGTCAAGGCCGGTGAAATAGAAAAACAGTCGAGCGATATCAAGCAGAAGCAACTGAGTGCAGACCGCCAGAAACGTGCGCTTACCGAGCGCGTGCATGACCTTGAATCGCAGCTGGCCAAACTCGAAAGCGAACGTGAACAATACGAACTCGAAAACCGCTCGCTCGTCAACCGTATAAAGGTTGCCAATGTGCAGCAGGAAGACCTTGAGAAGGCGCAGGCTGACATACAGGCCCTGAATCTGGAGTTGAACGAGCTGCGAAAAAATCCCGACTCGGCATTTGCCAAACGCGAGAATGAGCTCACTTCGCAGATAGAAGAAATGAGCGAGGGTATAGCATCAATGAAAGAGCAGATCAGAGTTTCGGAAGAAATACGCGAGGATTTGCGCAAACGTCATGCCGAAGCTCTCGATGCCGAAAAGCAATTGCTTAATAAGGCAAATGAAGGTCTTAAAGAAAAAGAAAACGAACTTGCAGCTCTTGTAGCCCGATTTCAGGAGTTGAAAGACGAAAATATATCTAAAACAAAAGAAATAGAGGAACTGAACAACCTGCTCAAGGACTATGACGAAGTTACAAGACGTCTTGGAGAATTTGATCAGGCGATGACACGCCTCACCGAAAAAGTAAAAACCCAAAAGAAAACTATAGGTCAGAAAGATGCTGAGATCGACAGCCTTAAAGCAACCATAGCCGAGAACCAACGCAAGAACGCCGAACGCGAGAAGTCGCTCAAATCGCAGATCAGCGCATTGAGACCTCCGACAGTTGTGGCTGAAATGCAGGTGGACTTCGGGGCGGTAGCTGAAGAAACCGCACCACGTATTTCAGAAGACGACCTCTGTGCAATGGAGGAAACATTTGAAAGCGGAGAGTGGTTTACCAAGACCCCTCCGGCCGAGACACCCTCAATGCGCCCGTCTGAATCTGAAGCCGACTTCGGCTACAGAGCTCCGCGCCGCAAGGCTCCACAGATCAACAATCCTGATCAATTATCGCTTTTCTAACTGAATTATGAAAAATACAATTAAAGCCATAACATTATTCGCAACAATTTTATCAGCTTCCGGAACATACGCTGCCAATCAGTCAGTGCGCGATATGGCCGGATACGTTTACCCCGACAATGTAGCATCGCGTCCGGTAGGATTTACATATATGCCCGATGGTCAGTCGTATGCAATGCTGTCGGCCGATGGTAAAAAAGTGGTGAAATACGATATAAAATCCGGCAAGGAAATAGAAGTACTTATCGACCTGTCGAACACTCGCGAGAATACGCTCGACCGCATTGAGGGATTCACTCTGAGCAGCGACGCTTCTAAAATCCTTGTATGGACCGGCGCCAATTATATATACCGCCGTTCGTTCCGCGCTTCATATTATACTTACGAAATCCGTACGCGACTGCTGCGTCCGCTATCAAGTAAATTCAAAGTTCAGCAGGCACCCATATTCTCGCCAAACGGCAGAATGGTGGCCTTCGTGGGCGAGGATAACAATATTTATGTTCGCAAGCTCGATTATCAGACAGAGGTAGCCGTGACCGAAGACGGCGCATACGGCAAAGTGATAAACGGTGTGCCCGATTGGGTTTATGAGGAAGAATTCCAGACAACCGTTTCCATGGCTTGGGCTCCCGACGATTTGAACCTTTGTTTCATAAAATATAACGAGACGGATGTGCCCACTTACGATATGATGCGCTATGAAGGTGCTTGCAATCCTGATGAGTCGGCTGCACTTTATCCCAAAGTATGGAACTATAAGTATCCCGTAGCCGGCAAACCCAACTCCAAGGTAAGTCTCCACAGCTACGATGTAGAGACCCGCAAACTCAAGGAAATAACTCTGCCCGACAATCGCATAGAGTATATTCCGCGCATAGCCTACGGACCCAATCCTGAAAGCCTGATAGTGTCTACGCTCAACCGCGACCAGAACCATTTTGAAATATATCGCGTAAATCCCAAGTCTACAGTAGCCAAATCCATATATAATGAGGATTCAAAGTCGTGGATTGATCCCGTAACATACGAATCTCTATGGCTTGGAAAGGATTCATTTATCATTAATTCGTGGAAATCAGGTTACAACCAGCTGTATCAATATACATACGCGGGAGCTGAGATGCGTCAGATAACCAAGGATGAATGCGATGTTACGGCTTACTACGGCTCTGATGCGCTCGGCAACCACTACTATCAGGTAGCTGCGCCTACTCCCATGGACAGGACTATCAGAAAAATTGACCGCAAGGGTATATCTACCGACATATCTTCCAACAAGGGTACATCTTCGGCTCAATTCGCCCCGGGTTGCACCTATATGACCAAAACATACAGCTCTACCGAGCAGGCTCCGGTATATACCATCAATACCTCGGCCGGCAAGGAAGTAAGAGTGCTTGAAGACAACTCGGCATACATGGCACGAGTGGGCAACAAGGTCGCAAAGCGCGAATTTTTCACCATGCAGAGCGAAGGCGTCACACTCAACGGTTTTATAATCCGTCCCACAAATGCCAAGTCGCAGAAGTCACCGTGTATCATGTACCAGTACAGTGGACCCGGCTCGCAGGAAGTGCTCAATCGCTGGCAGCTTGACTGGATGGATGCTTTCGCGCAAGCCGGTTATGTGGTGATATGCGTCGACGGTCGTGGCACCGGTGGCCGTGGCCGCGCTTTCTGCGATGTGGTATACAAGAATCTCGGCCATTATGAAACCATTGACCAGATAGCCGCAGCCCGCTATGCAGCCTCGTTGCCCTACGTTGATGCCAATAAAATAGGTATATTCGGTTGGAGCTATGGTGGATATGAAACTCTGATGGCTGCCACTGCCGATGATGCTCCTTATGCTGCAGCCGTAGCTGTAGCTCCTGTCACCGACTGGCGCTTCTACGATACAGTATATGCCGAAAGATATATGCTGACACCTCAGCAGAATGAAGACGGTTATCGCCGTTCGGCGCCTCTTATGAGAACATCTCGTCTCAAATGTCCGTTATTGATAATGTACGGAACTTCCGACGACAATGTTCATCCTGCCAATTCAATCGAATTTGTATCGCGCCTCGAAAGACAAGGCGATATATGCGATATGCTCATTTTCCCGAACATGAACCATTCTATCAACGGCTGCAATGCACGTTCGGTTGTTTATGGAAAGATGCTCGATTGGTTTAATAAAAATCTATGATAAATCATGCAATATAATAGTGGAAAGAATACTCATACATTGATGCTGTCGCTATGGGCCAACTGGGCGATAGCATTCGGATTTATAGCGGTAGTGCTGATTCTTTCGAGAATTGTGCCTAAGGTATGGTTGCCATTTCCGGTATTCATCCTTGCATATATCGAGCTTATAGTACTGCGACGCCGTACCTCATATAGTGTACCCGGAAGCACGGTGATGCTGAGTGTGTCAATACTCACGTTGTTTTGGTCTTCTATGGTAATGCTTGCAATAAATATATTGAATGCACATCCTGTATTTGAGCAGTTTATAGACAAGTCAAATATCAATAAACAGATACCTTATATTACATCGCTGGTAGTATTTCCAGTGATGATAGTGATGAGCCTGTGGATAATGCTGCGCAATACCTCACTGTTGCGCAATGGTGTGAGCACATCGGCCAATAATGTTATAAGCTCACTGTACAGGCGCGAATCGCACTATCAGGTACAACTCATGCTGTTCATCTCGGCCGGTATGAGCGCGGTTGAGTGGTGGTATTACTTCAAGTATTATATAAATGTGAATATGAATACACCCGATGTATTCTTCTTCACATGGATGCCGGTAGCCCTGTATGTATTCTCGCTTTATTTCGTATGGAACCGCTGTGGCAATATTGCAGCTGTCATAGGCCCGATTGCTTTTAATGCTAAAAATTCAGGAACTGTAATTCGATATATAGTACTGTCTGATGACCGAATGCTGCTCACCCTAAATGAGCATGACCGCTGGGATACACCTGCTGTAACTCAGATTTCCAAGCTTGACAATATCAGTGATGAGGCGGTCAAAAAGGCTTTTGAAAATATTTCCGGATGTAAGGATTTCGAATTACGTTATCTTTACGAAACAAGTCTTAGCGACATATTGCCTCAGATGAAGCACTATGCCGCATTTGTAAAAGCCGAGGACTATCCTTCTGTTAAAGATCAGGGTACATGGTTTACACTCGACCAGCTCGACCGAATGATCAAGACTGCTCGTCTCTCAGCCGAATTGACTGATGAGATATACAGAATCTTCACTATTACGATGGCTTGGAAAACATACGACACCGAGGGTCGTCGTCTGTATCCTATAAAACATTATCGTCCTACATTCCGTCTGCGCGATCTTAAGAACTGGAATGTTGATTACAATGATGTCAGTTGGTTTGCAATATCCAACAATAATCAGGACCGCCCGTTTTTCCGTACCCGTCGTTTCTGGCACAAGATAACAGGTTCAAAATTCTGATGAAGCAGGTAAGCACATTGGCAATCGTGGGTCCTACAGCCTCAGGAAAGACTGTAAGGGGCGTAGATTGTGCCCGGGCTTTTGGCGGAGAGATTGTAAGCGCCGACTCTCGGCAGCTTTACCGCGGAATGGATCTTGGTACAGGAAAAGACCTTGAGGAATATGGCGATGTACCGTATCACATGATTGATATGGCGCCCGCAGGATATAAGTATAACTTGTATGAATATCTGCGCGATGCCAACGCTGCGATAGATGATATACGCAGTCGCGACAGGTTGCCTGTAATTGTTGGCGGCACAGGCATGTATGTTGAAGCTTTGCTCAATGGCCTTGTCCTTCCGGAAGTGCCATGCAATGAATCATTGCGCAATGAACTTGCCGACAAATCGCTCGAGGAGCTTACAGGCATACTTGCTTCAATGAAAAATCTTCACAATACTACAGATGTTGACAGTGTGAAACGCGCCATCAGAGCTATTGAAATAGAGACCTATTACAACGAACATCCCAAGAAGGCAGTCAAGGCTTTGCCTCACCCTATCGAAAATGCAGTTGTGATAGGAGTGGACATCACGCGCGATGAACGTCGCTCGCGCATATCAGAAAGACTGCGCAAGCGCCTTGACAGCGGCATGCTCGACGAGGTGCGCAGGCTCTTGGCTGAGGGCGTTGCGCCTGAAGATCTCATTTATTATGGTCTTGAATACAAATATCTTACCGAACATTTAATCGGCCTTACTACATACGAAGAGATGTTCAGCGGGCTTGAGACAGCCATACATCAGTTCGCCAAACGCCAGATGACATGGTTCAGGGGTATGGAGCGCAGAGGCCATCATATCGAATGGTTGCCTTACAATCTTGACAGGGAGGAATTTGTAAACAGAGTAAGGTCTATAACAGGATTATGAAATGCCTTCTGACGACATTATTTTGCTTGATGGCAATTATGGCGCAGGCATGGCAGCGTATTCCCGTAACCACCTCATGGCTCAGGGTGCATCATCGTATGCCTGTTGAGGAAAAAACAAAATATATCCTAAAGGTTGCTGAGGAAGACTCTACTACCGGTTACAAGCAGTTCATGGCAACAGTCAATAAAGATTCGGGATATGATTTTTTTAATCGCGATTTTGTAAATCTCAGAATCAGCACATTCAAGGACGGTGTGGAAAAAGAGGATTCAACGCTTACATTCCCACTGTATGAACACGACAAGAAACGCGACGGACTTTCATTCAGGCTCTCGCTTGTGAAACCGGGGCGCATTAAAATAGAGTTTGGCCAGACTGAAGCGCTCTTCAATCATACTTTCAATATCAAAGGAAATGGAATTTATTATGAAGTGGTGCATACCGGCAAATCCAAGCCTTTGCGCGAGGATGTGGAGATTGTTGCGGCCCCCGATATAGAAAAATGCCGTTTTGGAGATTTGGAAGCTTTGAATGACTATATCTCATCAAGCCGGGACCCTATAGTTGGTGTCTGGGATCATTACGATCAGGATTCACCGGCACTCAGAGTATCATCTAAAGTGCGTTATACCATAGCCGTTGTGCCGGCAGTTGATGAGGGATATGAAATAATATTCATCCGCTCGACAGACAATGAAATAAGGCATATATGGAAACCTTTGGCTATTAAAGGTCGTTTTTATAATACCGGTTTTGATGATATATACAATCTTGATTGGTATGACATGAACGGTACAAAGGTGGATACCGATGCCACAGTCAGTATCTCGGGCGGCAATATGCTTACACTGCGTTTCCCTTATTGGGACACCACTGTGAGGTATGTTAAAAAAATGTATCAAAATGACTTCAGAAAACGAGTTTCAATCTAAATTGCTTGAATCGGCTGTAACGGAGCTTTCAAGGATGCCCGGAGTGGGCAGGAAAACAGCTTTGCGCCTGGCTCTGTATATGCTCAGGCGCGATGAGCGCGAGGCTGTGGCTCTCGGTCAAAGCATTATAGACTTGCGCCGGGGTATACGCTATTGCAGTGAATGTCATAATATCAGCGAAACCGAACTTTGTCCTATTTGCGCCGACAGTCGTCGCGACCGCAGCAAGATATGTGTGGTCGAGAATGTTCGCGACGTGCTGAGCGTGGAGCGTACAGGCCGTTTCACCGGTTTGTATCACGTGCTTGGAGGTGTGATTTCGCCTATTGATGGCATAGGTCCAGATCGTCTTGAAATAGCGTCTTTGGTAAGCCGTGTGAAGGCAAATCCTGAGATTGATGAAGTGATTCTGGCCCTCAGCCCCACGATGGAAGGCGATACAACGGCTTACTATATCTACAGAAATCTTACGCAGAATTCGCCCGAAAATCTTATAGTGACCAGACTTGCGCGTGGTGTGGCTGTGGGTAATGAGCTTGAGTACACTGATGAGCTTACCTTAGGACGATCTATTCTCGACCGCCGTCCCTTTGATTCTTAATTCATAATGCTATGATTACCTTACGAGCCCCCGAACAGACCGATGTCGACAGCATATTCCTGTGGGAAAACGACCCCGGTTTTAACGAATCCCTGCCACAGAGCGCCCCTTTGTCGCGCTATCAGGTGTGGGAATACATCAAGAACTATCAGGCTGATCCTTTCAGCACACGCGAACTGCGCATGATGATAAATGACGAATCGCTTAATGCGGTTGTCGGACATATCGACATGTTTGACTTTGATCCTGTCAACCGCCGAGCCGGAGTCGGTATTTATATTGATGAGTCGCGCCGCCGCCAGGGCTATGCAAAAGAGGCCTTGGAGATATTTGAGGCATACGTCATACGCACTCTCGGCATGCACCAGTTATGGGCTTATGTGGCAATAGACAATGATGCCTCCAAAGCGCTGTTTACCGGAGCCGGATTCAAACCTGCCGGCCGATTGCGCTCTTGGCTCAGGCGAAAGACCGAGTATGCCGACGCCCTGATTTTCCAGAAATTGTTTAAATAAAACGTTGTGACACCGCCCGCCGCGCATCGTAACTCACGGTGCGCGGCGGGCGGCGTATTATGTTCGTTTATAGTGTGTTAAATTCAAACACGCTCTTAGTCTCTGTAATAAACGCGCTTTACGCGTGGCGATACAGATGTAAGAAGCTCGTAGGGTATGGTTTCAAGTATTTGTGCAAGCTTCTCTACAGGCTGCTGTGTTCCGAAAATTTCGACGTCATCGCCTATTGCCACATCAGTAACTCCTGTTACATCAATCATGCACTGGTCCATACAAATACTGCCTACAGTTGGGCATTCCTTTCCATTGACAATGAAGGATGCGTTGCCACAGCCAAGGTGGCGGTCAATTCCATCAGCATAACCGATAGGCACGGTGGCAATGACAGAATCCTGCAACAGCTTGCCACGACGTCCATATCCGATGGTGGTACCTGCCGGCCATCGTTTTATTGAAATAATAGTGGTTCTGAGAGTAGCAACCGGACGTATATCATTTGAATCATCATCAAGCGGGCTAACTCCGTACAGGCCTATACCCAGACGAACCATATCGTATTGTCTTTCAGGATGAGTCATTATACCGGCAGTATTGAGTATGTGCCGCAGCACAGGGTGGGGTGTATTATCAACAATTATACGGGAGAGTCGGTCGAATGTCGAGAGTTGCATTTCGGTATACTCTTTCTCATCGGGGCAATCGGCGGTGGCGAGGTGTGAGAAAACAGATGCTACGTAAACCTCGGGAGTTTCGCTTAGGGTTTTGATAAGCTGTGGAATCTCACTTTCAACAAAGCCTACACGGTGCATGCCGGTATCAAGTTTGATATGTGCTTTAAACCGGCTTACACCGGCCTTGCGGGCTTCGTTTACAAGTACATTCAGTTCTCGAAGCGAGAATACCGACGGTTCGAGCTTGTTGTCAAACAGGGCCTTGTAATTGGTGGTTACAGGGTTCATAACTATGATGGGCATAGTGATGCCGCCACGACGCAGTTCAACCCCTTCATCAATCACAGCTACCGCCAGATAAGCGGCTCCCTGGGCTTGTAGGGTTTTGCTCACTTCAAGAGCACCGGTTCCGTAGGCCGAAGCTTTCACCATACCCACAAATCCGGTTGATGAGTCGGCAAGCGATCTGTAGTAATTGAAGTTATGGGTTATTGCGTCAAGATTAATTTCAAAAATTGAATCATGACGCGCACTCTCGAGTATGGCCTTGATTTGCAGGAAGTCTGATGACGGTTTTCCGGCAATCAATATCGTTTCTGATGAAAAACGGTTGATATCATATTGTTTTATAAACGATGCAACTGTATCGACCGTCTCTATTTTGATTGACGGATCAAATTCCGAAGTATATTCATTTATGGCACTGCCTATGCTTATTATCCTGTTAACACCGAAATTTTTGAGCATGCGGGCCAGCTGTGCATAAGTATCTCTGTCAGCCTTGAAATCAGAAGTGATCAGTGTGGATGTACGGCCCGATGTCGAGCGTCTGCGCATAAAGTCGAGCGCGGATTTCAGCGAACGAAGATCGTGAGTGAATCCGTCGTAAATCATCACGCAGTCGTTGACACATTCGTGTACGGCCATGCGGTTGGCAATAGGTTCTATATTGTCCACTCTGCTATCATCCATTCCAAGCTCTTTAAGAGTTGCCTTGGCTAACGCTTTGTTTATGTTGTCGATGCTGTCGGCTTTGACCGGACGCAGATTTTCGGCCGGGAATGTTTCTCGGACAATATTGTCAACCAATGGGGTTGACGCATCGTATATCAGAACGGAGACATTTTTGAACAACTTGAGTTTCTCGCGTATTTTTTCTTCACGGGAGTTGAATCCGTTGTCGTGCTCATCGGTAATACTTGTCAGTATACCAAAATCCGGTTTTACGATTTTCTCTATTTCTTCCATATCGCCTGCACTGTCAATGCCACATTCAACGAGTGCTACCGAAGTATCGGCAGGAACCTCAAGCAAAGAAACCGGCACACCAAGGCGGGAGTTCCAACTGCGCGGGCTGCGCCAGGCGCCACCGCCGGCCGCTTCATATATCAATTCTTTTACAACTGTTTTACCCTGAGATCCTGTGATACCTACAACAGGGCAGTTGAGCGAACTACGTGCCTGACTTCCGATGCGTTCTACCGCTTTGAGAACATTCTCAACCTTGATAAAGACTGCATCGCTGCAACGTCTGGCCCAATCGGGAATGCGTTCTACCATGAACATACGTACACCCTTGGCATAGAGGTCGGCGATAAATGAGTGACCGTCAGCCGAATCGGTGGAAATTGCGCAGAACATCGTATGCGCGGGTTCACTGAGCGAACGCGAGTCAAACAGGAACTCGTTGATGTGTAAATCCGTGTGCTTTACCTTTTCGGCACCTGTTATTTCTATGATTTCAGAAAGAGTCATGACCTTATTTTATAATTTGTCGGTGTGCGCTGCGTAGAAATTGTTTATGACAAATCTCCGCACGGGCAATTGTATCTTTGGAAAAGTAAGTATCTGAAAAATGTTCGTAAATATATGTTACAGCCATGTCAGAGACATGACGCAAGTCGGGATTGTAGAATCTGTAATCGCGCAGATCATCGTTTACTATCTCGTATGACGGAAAATAGTCGGCACCGACAGCAGCGCACAGTTGATCAATGGCCACACGCAATGTCGCTTTAGACAAAAAGCCCTGCGGAAGTCCGTCGCCGGGGTATCTTACAGGACTTAGTGTGAATATGGTTTTAGGACCGAAAGACAGTCCATTTGCCAGAGCGAGTATTTCCTCTACAGGCAGAAATCTTTCATGAAAAAATGCAGCCGGCAGTTTGTGGCAATTACCTGCAATGGAATTATCCGACGCCAGCTCATAAACCTTGTTTGTTCCGAATGTGATGATAAGCACGGTGGCATTTTCAATTGCATCGCATAAGGCAATGTATTCTGAGTTAAGAGTGTCGGCAAGCCGGACAGGGTCGCTGTCCTGATATCGGTTGGCGAAGCTTAGGGCATGCCATACGCCGTTGAAATTTATAAATTCGTCAGGCGAAAACTCCTTGCGCCCGCGTTTCAATACTGAGAAAATAGAGGCGGGATTGAACAATGGTCCAAGTGGATTATACACCACGTTGAAGCCATCTTGCCGGAGCCGCTCGCCTACATTGTCAGCAAAACATGAGCCGAGCAGCACTATGCGATCGTCATGGCTTATGTTGAATCCGCCCTTCAGGGTTCCTATTTCCGTACGGAATTTCATAATCAGAACATTTGATAGTCAATAGAGAGTACCTGGAACTCTGTGCGACGATTGATTTGATCGGCTATTTCCTGATCTTCGGGGCTGAGCTGAAGGATGTAATCTTCAGTAAGGATGTCGCCTTCCTTAAATTGCGGATATACGCGCGCAAGTTTTTTAGTGATAGTCTTGGGGCGCGATTCTCCATAGCCCTGACTTTGCAAGCGGTCAGCAGAGATGCCATTTTCAATCAGATAATCTATAACAGATTGTGCGCGGCGGCTCGAAAGGTTGATGTTGTATTCATCTGTACCCTTGCGGTCGGTGTGCGATGCCATTTCGATAGTCACGTTTGGATTATCTTTGAGTACCTGCACCATTTCGTCAAGAGCTTCTTTTGATTCCGGTCTTAGTGTGGCTTTGTCAAAATCGTAGAATATATTGTCAATCACCACAGGCTTGTGAATCGAAGCCAGTATGAAGTCAACGCCATACTCAGCATCTTCTTCGGCTGTATCGCTCGTAAATTCCTGACGGGCATTAAGATACCCTTTTGCGCCGGCAAGCATCACGTAGCTGACACCACGTTGCAGCGGAAACGAGAAAGAGCCGTCGTCGCGTGCTACCTGCTTCTGATTTGAGCCGTCGTTTCCTACAATTCTTATGACTGCATTTGGTACGGGTTCTTCATCCTTGTCGAGCACCCAGCCAGAAATCAATATCTTAAGATCAGGCAGTTCAAAAGAGTATATTGCATCATAGCCGCGGGCGTCATTGCGGTTTGAAGAGAAAAATCCGCTTTCGCCCTCGCCGAATGTTATTCCGAAATCGTCTGCCGAGGAATTTACCGGTGTGCCCATGTTAGTCACCTGCCAGCCGCCCGATTTCTTAAGCTCTGCTCTGAAGAGGTCGAGACCTCCATAACCGGGATGGCCGTCTGATGCGAAGTATAAGACAGAATCGGAGCGGACGAAAGGAAACATTTCATCGCCCGGAGTATTGATCCACTCGCCGAGATTCTCAAGAGTTCCTACTTTTTCAATCAGGTTTACGCGCCATATATCCCTTTGGCCCGAGCCGCCGGGCATGTCGCTTGAGAAATATAGCCATTGACCGTCCGGCGAAACAGCCGGGTGACCCATAGCCGAGAGGGTATCACCCGAGATTACATATTTAACGGGAGCACTCCACTTGGCATCGCTGCGTTGCGAAGTGAATATCTCTACGGTGGTGGGCGAATTGGGTTCGCGGCGTGCACGTGTCAGATACATCATGTTGCCATCCGGAGAGAAGCTCATTATGCCTTCGTCCATTTCGGTATTCAGTTCGCCCTCAACCGGTTCGGGGCGTTGCCATACACCTTGTTCATTTTTTGAGGCAAACCATATATCACCTTTTTTCATACCGGTTATTTCGCTGCGCGGACCGTTGACTTTCTCGCGTGTGGTTGAGAAATAAAGCCTGTCGTATTGTCCCGGCACAAACATAGGCGAGAAGTCGCTGCGTGGAGAATTGAACATGTCGGCCTTGCGCACAACGTATCGTGTGCCGCCACTCTTGGCCAGTGCTTTTTTCGCACCGGCGAGGCCGGTTTGAGCCTCCTTGCTGTCGGGACGCATGTCGAGGAATGCTTCGTAGCTTTTTACCGCCTGCGCATATTGTCCGGCACCATGTTGCATCTCGGCAAGATAGAGATAGGCCATTGTGTCGGGCCATTCATAGCGTATTGCATTCTGGTATGCAGCCGCAGCTCTTTGGAATTGGTTGAGGTGACGATGGCATTCGGCCATTTTGAAAGCAACTTCGCCACGCAGAGGGCGTTCTTCTTTTTTTGTATGTTTATTGTATATTTTCCTGTAAGTCTTGGCTGCATCGAAATATTCGCCACGTGCCATCTGCTCATTGGCAGTGGAGAGTTTGGCGCCGCCACACGAGGGCAACGATATAGCCATACCGGCTAAGATACATGCTGCAAGGATATATTTTATTACATCAGATTTCATATATTTATTAACGTAAAAAATCTGTAATTATTGAATATGTACGATTTTTTTGTAAATTTGCAGAAATACAAATTATCCTGAAATTTATCTATACAATAAATATTTATGAAATTATCACAATTTATCATTGCCGGTGCGCTTGCAGTAGCATCCACCGGACTTATGTCGTGTGGCGGTTCGGGTAAAGGTGCCGAGTCGGATGCCGACAGCCTGAGCATGGCAGCACTCCCCACGATAACAGTTGACCGCCTTTTGGCAAATCCGGCTGAATATGCCGGTGATACCGTAACGGTTGAGGGCGTATGCAGCCATCTGTGCAAGCATGGAGGCACCAAAGCTTTCCTTGCCAATCCCGATACAACAGCTACTCCTTCATTGCTGATGTGTGTGGCTACCGAAGCAATCGGTGGGGCATTCGATCCCTCATGCCCCGAAAAGGCAATCACCGTATCCGGAATCGTAACTCCTAACTTTGTGACTCGCTCTGAGGTTGACGCTATGGTGGCCAAATATGAAAAAGAGGTGGCTGAAGGTCATTGCGATGCAGAGGCCCGCAGCGGAAACTCAGCACTTGGAATGAAAGCGCGTCTTGACTCAATGGCTAATGTCAATCCGGCCGATACAACCCTTACCGTAGGGTATTACATAGAAACCTTGAGCTACGCAATACCTCAATAAATCAGATTCTTAAAAATCGGTACAGATTCTGCACTTCTTGAATCTGTACCGATTTTTTATGCCTGTATAAACGAAATCAAATAAGTGGTTCCGTCCGGTCCTGATTCATGAAACTCATTATTAACGTATGCGCCGGTCACATTGAGGGCTTCGCACGCGAGTGCAAAATGGCACAATCCTATGCCCATATCGAGAATCTTGGCATTACCACTGCCGGTATAGTAAAAATCAACTTGATTACCCTTAACCAACGCCCTCCACGGCTGGGCATTTACGGCTGACGGTGCCCAGCGCATCATTTCGAGCGGCTTTGCAAATTGTCCGTCTTCGGGAAGCGGAGTTGAGAAGTTATTCATGAAAAACATGTCGGAGAATGGCTTGCGGGTGCCGCATTTGGCAAATGTACGCATCAGCCGTTCTATGAAGCTTTTTTGTTGGGCAGGTACACCGACCGGAATCACTGCTATAAGTTTTTGTTCTTGTGGCAAGGCTGCCACACGCTCAAATGAACTGCTCTTGAACGTACCTGAAACCCAACACGTTGCCAACTGCATGGCAGTTATGTCGAGCACAACCTGTTCCAGAGCATATCCCCCCGAGAGCCATGATCGCGGGTCTGAGACTTCAAGACCGAGCAACAGATATGACCTGGCACCTTTTATAACACCGTAGGTCGAAGGCTTGAATTCATCAACATCGTCAACATTTACAAGTTTTATAGTATACTTCCCTCCAAAAGGAGATGAAGCTCGTTGTATACTCTGTCTGATCTGTTTTGCCTGAGAATCAGAAATAGCGCATCCGTCAAAATTGCGGACACTGCGACGCAGACTTATGGTTTCAAAAATATTCATATATGGATGCAAAATTACACAATAAGTATTAACAAAACAAACAAATAATATCATTAAATAGAAGGTTGAAATCAGAAAATTATCTGTTAAAAATACGAAATATGCTTAATAACACATGTTTTTATGTATGTGAAATTAAAGAAATAGATTAATTTTGAGGATTGATAATTTAAATCAACTACCATGGAACTACCTATAGCTGAATCTTGGAAAATAAAAATGGTTGAACATATCCGCACTTCAACCCGTGAAGAACGTGAGCAATGGATTAAGGATGCTCACTATAATCTTTTTCAACTACCTGCCGATCAAGTATATATAGATTGCTTGACCGACTCGGGCACCGGTGCCATGAGCGACCGCCAGTGGGCTGCGCTGATGATGGGCGACGAGAGCTATGCCGGTTCGCGCTCATTCTATGAACTGAAGGATGTGATTACCCGAATCACCGGCTTTGAATACGTTATTCCTACCCATCAGGGTCGTGCTGCCGAGAATGTGCTGTTCTCGCATCTGGTGAAAGAAGGCGACATAGTACCGGGTAATTCTCACTTCGATACCACCAAAGGTCACATCGAGAGCCGTAAAGCCACCGCTCTCGACTGCACTATTGACGAGGCAAAAAACACTCAGCTCGAATTGCCTTTCAAGGGCAATGTTGATGTTGCCAAGCTTGAGAAAGTGCTCGCTGAAAATGGCGACAAAGTAGCATTTATCGTAGTCACTGTTACAAACAACACCGCAGGCGGACAGCCCGTATCAATGGAAAACCTCAAGGAAGTACGCCGTGTTGCTGATAAATATGGTAAACGTGTGATTCTCGACTCTGCTCGCTTTGCCGAGAACGCATACTTCATAAAGACACGCGAAGAGGGTTATGCCGACAAGACAATCAAGGAAATAGCCCGCGAAATGTTCTCATACGCCGACGGCATGACAATGTCGGCCAAGAAAGACGGTATCGTGAACATGGGTGGATTTATCGCCACCCGCCACGAGGATTGGTATGAGGGTGCCAAGAAGTATTGCATCCCGTTTGAGGGTTATCTTACCTACGGTGGTATGAATGGTCGCGATATGGCAGCTCTGGCGGTAGGCCTCGACGAAAATACCGAGTTTGCAAATCTCGACACCCGTATACGTCAGGTACAGTATCTTGCTTCGCGCCTTGATGAATTCGGTATTCCTTATCAGCGTCCCGTGGGTGGTCATGCAATCTTTGTAGACGCCGGTCTTGTGCTGACAAAAGTCCCCAAAGAAGAATTCCCTGCCCAGACTCTTGCCATAGAGCTGTATAAGGAAGCCGGTGTACGCGGTTGCGAAATCGGATACATCCTTGCCGACCGTGATCCTGTAACACGCGAAAACCGTTTCGGAGGTATGGACCTTCTGCGTCTGTGCATAGCTCGCCGAGTATATACCAACAATCACATGGATGTGATTGCTGTAGCTCTGAAGAACGTGTTTGACCGTCGTGAGAGCATCACACGTGGCTATAAGATTGTTTGGGAAACCGAACTCATGCGCCATTTCACCGTGCAACTTGAACCCCTTAAATAATTTTCAGACATAAAAAAAACAGGAACACAGCTGTCATTTACTGTGTTCCTGTTTTTTTATGTCTGAATGTCTTAATAACCTTTGCGATATTTTTCGTCTTGTGCGTCGTCGAGAATCGAGAGGTATGAGGCATAGCGGCTCTGTGCTATACGGTTTTCTTCAAGAGCTTCCAACACCGCACATCCCGGCTCGTGTGTATGAGTGCAATTGTTGAACCGGCAATCTTTTGAAATCTCAAAAAGTTCGGGGAAATAATGCGCTACCTCATATTTATCGAAGTCAATTGTACCGAATCCTCTGACTCCGGGTGTGTCAATAATCGCTCCGCCATCGTCACCCGGTAGCCTGAAGAGTTCGCTGAAAGTGGTTGTATGAACCCCGGTATCGTGTACTGCCGAAATTTCTGATATCTTGAGGTTAAGTCCCGGAACGAGGTCATTTATGAGCGTGGATTTACCAACACCTGAGTTGCCTGAGACCAGAACTATCTTGCCACTGATTATGTTACGCAGATCATCAATACCCCGGCCGGTCTTGGCAGAAATGAAAGCCACTTGATAGCCAATTGAAGTATATAGATATTTGATGGCTTCGAGCAGATCGTTGTCCTCTGGTTCTGTGAGCAGATCTATTTTATTGATGACTATAAGCGCCGGTATGTTGTAGGCAGTCGCTGTTGCCAGAAACCTGTCTATGAAAGTTGTTGATGTGGTAGGGTGGGCAACTGTGATCACCAGCATGGCAAGGTCTACATTGGCCGCAATGATGTGGGATTCCTTGGAAAGATTGCTCGCGCGACGGATTATATAATTTCTGCGCGGTGAAATAGCCGTAATAAACGCAACTCCGTCAGGCCCCGGCGTACCTATGGTCACATGGTCGCCAACTGCCACCGGATTTGTAGTGCGTATTCCTTTAATCCTGAAATTTCCTTTTATTTTGCATGGAATTTCCACCGACGGATCGTTGTCAGTGGCCACTATATAATTAGAACCTGTATTTCTTACTACTAAACCTTGCATTGTTATAATAATCGTCTCTTTTGAAATTTATTACAAAGATACAACAATTTTCATACAAGAAATATAATAGAAGCGAAAAATTTTATTTACTTGATATATAGATATTTATAAAAAATACAACTATTTTTTGTTAATTTTGTTATTTTAATAGCAATAAAATAACGAGAAAATCCGTATATTTGCAAAAAATTATTATGTAGCGTAAACCTACTTATGTCTAACAACAATATAACAATTTCAACTATGAACGCAGAAGTAATAGGAAAAAACGCCGGCCTGATATGGCAGGCTCTTGCAGCTGCTGATGCCATGGGTGTCAAACAACTCAAGAAAGTAACAAAACTCAAAGATAAAGAAACATTCGCCGCACTTGGTTGGCTCGCCCGTGAAGGTAAGATCGAAATCAATGTGGACGATGAAGACGAGAAGGAATTCATTGTATCACTTGTACAGGAATAATCTCCGGACAGTAGTGTATAAAAATGCAGCCGCTGCGACTATTTCATCGCAGCGGCTGCATTTTTATACCGTAGTGTGATTATTTTTTCAATCCACCTTTTACTCCGCCTCCAAGAGCGAAGATATTCTGGTCGAAAGTAAGGGTTTTATTTTGCATCGAGCGCTGACGTTTAAGCGCAAGTTTTACAAGTTTATCCATGAGAGCCTCGAATGTCAGGCCACCGGCTTCCCACAGGTAATAGCTCAGAGAACCGGGGATGGTGTTGATTTCGTTTACATACACCTTATTTATATCGGCGTCGATTATAAGGTCTACACGGCTCACACCATGGCATCCGAGAACACTGAATGTGTCACCGGCCAAGCGAGAGCATTCTGCGGCGAGATCAGCTGAGAGTTCTGCCGGAATTCTCTTTTGTGCAGCATGCATGCCGCCGGCCATGTATTTGTCGCCGTAGCTCAGTATTTCTTCTGCTTTGATTGGTTCTTCGAGCACCGAGGTCTGATATTCATCAACATCGCCGAGCACCGAGCAATTTATTTCGCGAAGATTGGTTACCATGTGCTCAACAATGATGCGCGAGGCGAAGCGTGTGGCATTGTTGATTTTTTCAATCAAGGCTTCGCGGTCATGGGCAGTGCCGATACCTATGGATGAACCGAGGTCGGCAGGCTTCACAATTACGGGATATGATAACTTTTTCTCAATCTTTTCTATGATTGCATCGCGGTCTGAGGCCCACTTGTGGTCGGTAAACCACACATAATCAACTACAGGAATACCATCAGCGCTGAGAATCATCTTCATGGTGATTTTATCCATGCCGTTTGCCGATGCAAGTGTGTCGCAGCCTGCGTATGGTATACCGATTGTCTCAAGCAGGCCTTCAAAACGACCGTCTTCCATATTTGTTCCGTGAAGCACGGGTATGGCAAGATCGAGAGTGTCAAAAATCTCTTTGCCAAACATCGACTTCTTGGCATTATAAAGATTGAAGTCTCCATATATGGGCTTCATGTAAATCTCTGTAACCTTTTTCAGGAGCTCGGGTATGTTGCGGTAGTTTGACAGGGTGAGCAGTTCACGACCTGTGTACCATTTGCCTTCTTTTGAGATGTAAATTGGAATAATTTCGTATTTTTCCGGATTGAAAGCATTGATGGCCTGGTTGGCAGAAATTATAGAAATTTCATGCTCGGTGGAACGGCCACCGAAAAACACTCCAATTTTAGTTTTCATTTTTAATTCTTTTATTGATCTTTTCTTTAATTAAATCTAACAGATACGAGCATTTATTACTTGAATGTATCAGGTAAATCGTTTTCGTAAAGAACGGTGTCGCCTTTTGCGGCTATGGAGGCGAGGATTTTTTGAGCTTCGGCAAAGGAGTCTACAAGATACAGATTCTCATCCGGGAAGTCCTTGCTGCGGATTCCTTCGGCAATAGCCTCGCGGTTGTAGTGGCCTACAACTATTGCAATATCTACGTTTTGGGCTATTGTCTGCCCAAGTTGCAAGTTCAACTCTTGCTGTTCCGAGCCGAGTTCGATCATACCCGGTGTTATCACAATGCGTTTGCCGGTACGCATTGTACCGAGCACTTCAAGAGCCATGCGTGAGCCTACGGGATTAGAATTGAAAGCATCGTCGAGTATGGTGATTCCGCCTGCGGTACGTTTAACCGACAATCTGTGTTCTACGGGTTCGATTGAAGCAACCGCAGCTTGAATAGCTTTATTCTCCAGACCAAGCTTTACGGCACATACAATGGCGGCTAATAAGTCGCTGACATTAGCTTCGCCCATCAGTTGTGTTTTCAGCGCAAGCTCAAAACCCTCAGGGCCCTTTACGGTGAAACTTGTGCCGTCGGCGCCATAGCTTATGTTTACCGCACGCCATGGAGCATCGGCTTTTATCGCATACCTCATGCAGCCGCAGTTATCAACCTTGCGGTCGGCAATCTTCGGGAAATCGTTGTTTATGATAACAACGCCGTCAGAGGGGATTGCATCGGCAAGTTCAAACTTTGTGGCCTGTACATTCTCAATGGTTTTGAATGATTCGAGGTGTTGCGGGCCTACAGCTGTTATGATACCCATGTGCGGATGAACGAGGTCGCATATTTCTTTGATATCGCCAATATTTTTAGCACCCATTTCAACGATGAAAATCTCGTTGTATGGCTTGAGGTATTCGCGTATAGTGCGTACAACTCCGAGGGTGGTGTTGAAACTTCCCGGAGTCATCAGTGTGTCATATTTTTCAGACAGAATACGGTGCAGATAGTGTTTTGTGCTGGTTTTGCCGTAGGAGCCTGTGATACCAATAATCTTAAGGTCTTTCATTCCCTTAAGTATGTTTGCGGCATCATTGTAGTAGTGGCGTGTGACGGCGGCCTCAACCGGCTTAAGGATGAAGTTTGCCACAATAATTATGATGTGCGAGGCGCAATAAGCGGCAAGCAGTGCCGAGGCCATTGCTGTGATTCTCTCAAAAACGAATGAGCCGGCAGGTGATATGAACCAGCCTGCTACCGCTGCTGCCGCCGAAAGAATACAGGCCACGGTAAAAATACGCTTGGCTCGTGCAGTCCATGCAAGCGGTTTCTTGTATTTCTGCTTTTTAAGGTGCGCTGTGCAGATTATTCCAAAAGCCACAGTTAGAATTACAGTAGCATAAGGATGCGAGAACGATGAGATGGATATGAAGAATATCACCAATGCCGCCAGACGCCACATAGAAGTTGTGTCTTTGGATTCAGAAAGCCATGTGCGGTATCTTGATGGCCTATAAGAATTCTGTTGAAACATCATCAGGTCGCGCTTAAGCTCATATACGAGCGTGCAAGCCATGACGATTGCAGCTATTATTGCAAAAATAATATTTATTGTCATGATTAATCGGAAGAAATGGATGACGATATGAAACGCCTTACTACAGCAGCAGATTGATACGGGTTATCTACGAAGCTGAAATGTCCGGCACCGGGGAACGATACCAGCCCCGCGTTGGGTATGAGCTTTTGCATTATCTGGGCATCGCGTAGAGGGGTGGCTGTATCTTCCTCGCCCCATATCAGAAGTGTGGGCGCCTTGATTTTAGGCATCACGCTTTTGAGATCGCTGTTGACCACGTTGACCATAACCTTACGCATCTGCGTAGAGCAATTTACATAGTCGTATGAGCCTCTGCGTGAACGCATTTCTTCAATCAGTTCATTAGCTCGTTTGCGGCCTACCAGATTGGGGTATATCCACTTTGCCAGTTTGTAGCTGTAGATTTTATAATAGTATGAAAGAGTGCGTTTGGGCTTGATGCCGGCTGCATCTACAAGAAGCAGACGCGATACTTTGTTTCGCGATGCGAATAGTATGGCAATGCGTCCTCCGAACGAATGTCCGAGTATAACGGGATTATTTAAACCGAGAATCCTCACAAAGTCTTCGAGCATTTCGGTGTATTCGTTAACGCCCCAAGCCGTAGGCGGCTCTTCCGATTTGCCGAATCCCGGCAAATCAATATTGTAAACTTCGTGATGCTCAGAGCCTACACGCTCAAACAATCTGAGGGCGCTGCTGTCGCAGCCCCATCCGTGCATCAGAATCATAGGATGGCCCGAGCCAACCTTGTTATATGCTATATTTATACCTTTTATATTGATATTCTGATTCATTTCTTAGATATTCGCAATTGAGAGAACAAAGATAGCAAAAATTTGCTAAAGTTGTCCTCTCATTTATGCCTGTTGTCAAAAATTTTAGTAATCGTACAGGAGTTGCAGGTCGTCAAGATATAATACCGAACCGGTGCCACCTGTGAAGTAGTCTCCATATTTTGATGCCGATGCGGTGATAAGTATGTATTTGGGAACCCGCGATGTAGACTTGTATTCAAGTTCAAACTCAAACGGAATGTAATCGGTTACAGTCTGGCCATATTCCATTTTTCCGTAAGCTATCACCTCCGGACCGTTTTCATTGAAGAGTTTGCGGTTCTTTGGATTGGTGCGTATCTCACAAGGCTGGTCTGAGTCAATGAGCGCTACCCATACTATGCAAGAATCCGGTTGCCCCTTGAGGTTTGACCATTCGCCGGAAACGTAGTTGATGGGCGCGCTGTTGTATTTGAAGTAGCCCCTCATTTTTGTAGGCCTTTGTGTGAAAGGTCTGCCAAACGACAGTATACCGTTGGTACCTTCAGTCTTGACATAACGACCGGCAAAAAGGTTGCCTGCGGCAAGTTTGCCAAGCGCACCTATACCTATGAACTTTGTTTCGAGCTTTGCAGCCCATCCTTGTCCGGTTGAAGTATCGTCGGTAGGAACAGAATTGGATGCTCCGAGCGTTGTGGCGCCTTTATTGCCGGTATCCCAATATTGTTCACCGCCTTCGGTCCAGGGATTCCAGATTTTGCCATCGAGCCACCAGTCGTCAAGACTGCTGTTTGGAACTTGAACAGCGGTTCCGGTCGTAAATTCAATTGTTTCTCCGTATATGTCATCAGAGTATACACGGCCCTCGTATGTGGTGGCAGGCGAAAGATGCAGAATTCGGGCATGGAAATTGCCGCCGTCGCTCACTATGTCGTTTTGAGAAACTTTAGTCCACTCAGAGTCGCCTTTTATACGATATTCCACGCCATTGGTCTTGTTTGCTTCTCCGCTGCCATACACCCAAGCAACGTTGGTCCAGGCATCAATACGCTCGGTGGTTACGTCTGATTCTGATTGTTCTATGAAGATTGTCCATGTTGATGTACGACCCCATTCTGTCACTTCAACTTTTACAGGATTTGTGAAGTCAATGCGTTTGCCTTCCATATCAGGAAGCATGGTCGAACCCTCCGGCCCGAGTTTTATGCTTTCAACCAATACGGACGAAAGAGATGTCTTCTTTGTGACCGAAGCAACCACACGTCTGCCGGGTACATCTATTACTGCTGCGCCCACCTGACCGCTTACAGTGAAATATCGCTCTATTTCCTGCGAGGCATTGATGCGCCATGTCCAGTCTTGATAAAGATGCAGCACTACATCGTAAGGCTTGGAGAGATTGACGGGCTGCGAAAAATCGCCGCTCACCATGCTTGCTCGGGAGGTGAGGGTATAATCGGATACATTTACATTGTATATATCCACCGTCTCAGGGAGATACACCGTTACGGTGCGTGTCGCAGAGTCGATAGCTGTACCTCGGGTTTGACCTTCTACATTGAATGTAAGGAAATTAGGTTGTATACGAGGGTAGGGTATATCATTTTTTATGCAACCGGCGGTAGCGAGTGCCAGAGCCGGGATGGATATGTAGAATAAAGCTTTTTTCATATTACTACCATCATTCCTAAGTTGATGTTGAAGATGTTGAAGCGGAAATTGGCACCGGAGGTAAAGCGTGTGCCTTCATCAATATTATCGGTAGTCTGATGTTCGCGTTTGAAGTTAATACCAAAAACACCGAATGAGACATTGAATGCAACATACTCCTGAATGAATACACATACACCGGGACTGAAGTTTATGCTTCCTTGGGTTATCACATTGCGGGTATCTTTGGGCTTTCCATCATAAATTCGTTTGAATCGGGCTGAGCCACTGCCAACTGTCACATCAACTTCGTTGAAGATACCGAAGCGTTTGCTCTTGTTAAGGCCAATGTAATTTCTATAAAACAGAGAGGTGGAATAGCTTTGTGTATAATAGCTTACATCTTTCAGATTGAAATTGAGATCATCGTCAAAATCCACTCCGAGATTGGCAAGGTCGCCTATGCCACGCGAGTAGTTGAAACGCAAACCTACCGACTGGTTGTTGCGGATAAAGTAAGATATGAAAGGCTTTATTGAATATATCTTGCCTTTGAAATCAAAATCTTTCATCAGTGACAGAATCTGTACGTCGTCAGTATTCAATTCGCCGTAAGATGCAGTGAGTCCGAAGCTCCATTTGCCTTTTGGAATGAAGAGATAATTATAGAGTCCGCGATCGAATCGTCCGAGATTGCGCTCGGGTATCACGATAGGCACGGTATCGTTGCCGACGATCACTTTTTCGTCCATGTCGGGATTAACAGGCGCCAGCTGCTTGCGTACGATTTGCTGGGCCATTAGGGGCATGGGCGCCATGACCGATAGCATCACTAATATTATAAGGAAGAATTTCTTCATGATTATTAACAAGCTCTAAATGTAGAATGCCATCCCGAAGGTGATTGAAAACAGATTGATCTTGAAGTTTGCCGATGATGTGCGCATGTTGGCCACGTATATTTGATCGGTAGTGTATTTGTTGTGACGGTAGTTGAAACCGAGCACGCCAACATTTACTTCAAGAGCCGAGTAGTTGTTGAGAAATACAATCAGGCCGGGAGCCAGACCTACGTTGAAGTCAAAGTGCCTTGAATATGTACCGGTGAAGTCCTCACCTGTGCCACTGCATATTTTTGACTGTCCGCCTCCAAGTTGCAGCTGTACTTCATTCAGCAGGCCGAAGCGAGTGTTAGCTCCGAGCGACATGTATTGGCGGAAACAGTATGTACCCGAATATGAGTGGGTAATTGAGTACAGATTGTCAACGTTATAATCCGTCTCTGAATCAAGTACTACGTCGGCACTCTCGAGTCTTGTGCGTGAACGCGAGTAGGCGAATCGTCCGCCCATAGCCAGATTGTCCTTGAAGGCGTAAAGCAGCATCGGACTTACCTTGAATGTATAGGTATCTCCGGATATTTTTTCAAAAATAAGGAATTGATAATTATTTTGGTCGCTTTGCGAATAGTTCACACTGACGCCGCCAATCCATTGCCCTTTAGGGACAAAAGATATATTTTCGATATTTCGGCTGAATTTTTCTTGAGAGTAAGATGATATTGGGAATAACATCGTTACAAGGCAAAACAGTGAGATGAAGCGATACTGTCGGCTTATATTCATATAAGAAATAAATTTGTGCCAAAGTTACGAAAAATTTTGTAAAAATGACTTAAAGTAAGTGATAAATATTATAGTATGTCTATCAGTTGGAGATAACGGTTAAAAAGGACAAAAAAAAGAGCCTGTCCGTGAGCTGAATTGCTCCCCGATGGACAGGCTCTGCAAGCTGAGAGTCGGGAATATCTTACTTACCCTGGTGCTCGTAGCGGAGTGTGAGCGAGGGCTGGTCGCAAACTTCCGCCGGTCCAAAGTACTGGATGGGTCCGGGATAGATGTAGCAAGTGTTCATAGCCCAGTCATCGCGCTGAGCGGCAAACTTCTTGAAGGGTGCGCCGTCAAGACGTACAAGAGCCTTTTGGATTACGGGCTTGTCAGCACCGTTGCGGTGTTCGATGTTCATCATCATGGTGATTGGAATACCACCGGCAATCCATTGAACAGCAGGCTTAACAAGGTTGCGGATAGATGACATATAGCCGGTAACACCTGCATTGATCAGGCATGCTGCGTTGAAGCCCAGGGCATAGCAATAGTCGGCGTCGAAGTTTGAAGGATCTGCGCAACGGCCTTCATAGCCGAAGAAATGATGCAGAGTAGAGTACTTGCCGTCATACTGACCGGCGGCTTGCATTTCAGCAAGGCGCTTGCCTACCATTTCGCTGAGAAGCTTTTCGGTTTCGATGAGCGATACCTGTACGTTGCCGTGGGGGTCGCGGTCGAGCATGAGCTGGCGGGCTACAGTTGTGGGCAGGCTCTTGATTGTAGCAGCATTCTCTTCATTGAGGTGCGAGAGAATGAATTCTTCGAGCTGGGCGCTGTTGAGGCCTGCAGTCTCTGTGGCGTTGATTGCGAGGATGTTGTTAAGCTCGGCGATAAGCTTCTTGATAGCGGGGATGAACTCGATAAGACCTTCGGGAATAAGAACTGTACCGAAGTTGTTGCCATACTTGGCGCGCTGGGCTACGATGTTTGCGATGTAGTCCACTACTTGGTCGAGTGTCATGTCTTTGGCCTCAACTTCTTCAGAGATGATGCAGACATTAGGTTGGGTCTGAAGTGCACATTCAAGAGCGATGTGGCTTGCCGAACGGCCCATAAGTTTGATGAAATGCCAGTACTTCTTGGCAGAGTTGCAGTCGCGCTGGATGTTGCCGATAACTTCTGAATATACCTTTGTAGCGGTGTCAAAACCGAATGAAGTTTCGATGCATTCGTTCTTGAGGTCGCCGTCGATGGTCTTGGGGCAGCCGATAACCTGTACGCCGGCATTGATGCTCTTGTAGTATTCGGCGAGTACAGCTGCATTTGTATTTGAGTCGTCACCACCGATGATAACGAGGGCATTGATGCCAAGTTCTTTGCAGATTTCGAGACCGCTGTCAAATTGGTCTTTGGTTTCGAGTTTTGTACGGCCTGAACCGATGATGTCAAAACCGCCGGTGTTGCGGTATTCGTTGATGATGGCCGATGTCAGCTCTATATATTTGTGGTCAACAAGACCGCCGGGGCCCATGAGGAAACCGAAAAGACGGCTGTCGCGGTGAATCTTTTTGATACCGTCAAACAATCCGCATATCACGTTATGTCCGCCGGGTGCCTGTCCGCCTGAAAGGATTACACCTACATTAACGGGCTTTCCGGCTGTGGGAGCGGGATTTTTTTCAAATTTGAGTTCGGGCAGGCCGTATGTATTGGGGAACAATGCCTTGATTTCAGCCTGGTTTGCAACAGACTGAGTGGGTTTGCCTTCGATGGCTTTTACTGCACCTGTAAGTACGATGGGCAGTTTGGGTTGATAAGCCGCACGGGCTTTCTGTAGTGGACTCTTCTTCATCAGAATCGTAAAAAATTATATGTTTTAGTTTAAGTTGCTAAATAGTATGAATTGCCTGAGGTTAATAGTGAAAATTAAGGCTAAAGACAGATTTAGAAATTGTACCGGAATTTTATTCCCACTCAATGGTTGCCGGCGGCTTTGAAGAAATGTCGTATGTTACACGATTCACGCCTCTTACCTTATTTATTATCTCATTGGAAACCTTTGCAAGGAATTCGTATGGCAGATGTGCCCAGTCGGCGGTCATGGCATCGGTCGATGTCACGGCGCGCAGAGCCACCGCACTCTCGTATGTGCGTTCGTCACCCATTACACCTACGCTCTGCACGGGCAGCAGGATTACTCCGGCTTGCCATACCTGATCGTAGAGGCCCCATTCGCGCAGTCCGCGGATAAAGATGTCGTCAGCTTCCTGCAGTATACGTACCTTTTCGGGGGTGATGTCGCCGAGAATGCGTACGGCAAGACCCGGTCCGGGGAAGGGGTGACGTGTGATGAGGTGTTCGGGCATACCCAGAGCACGGCCTACGGCTCTTACCTCGTCTTTGAAGAGCCATTGCAGAGGTTCGCATAAGCTCAGATTCATTTTTTCGGGAAGTCCGCCTACGTTGTGATGGCTCTTGATTGTAGTACCGGTAATCGAAAGCGATTCGATGCGGTCGGGATAAATTGTACCTTGCGCAAGCCACTTCACATCTTTAAGTTTGTGTGCTTCTCTGTCAAATACGTCGATAAAGCCTTTACCTATAATTTTGCGTTTGCGTTCAGGATCTTTCACATCCTTAAGTTCTGCAAAGAATTCTTCTGAAGCATCAACGCCGATTACGTTAAGGCCAAGGCAGCGATAGTCATTCATCACCTGTGCGAATTCATCTTTACGCAGCAGACCGTGATCAACAAAGATACATGTGAGATTATCGCCTATGGCGCGTGAAATCAATACGGCAGCTACCGACGAGTCAACACCACCGCTCAGGCCGAGCACCACCTTGTCGTTGCCAAGCTGTTGCTTCAATGCCGCAACGGTAGTTTCGATGTAAGCATCGGCATTCCAGTCGCCTTTCGAACCGCAAATATCCTTTACGAAGTTGGAAAGCAGTCTTGTACCGCAAGTAGAATGGAAAACTTCGGGATGGAATTGCACACCCCATATATCGCGGCCCTCTACATGGAATGCTGCGCATTTTACATCATCGGTTGAAGCGATGATATTGAAGTTTTCGGGGAGGACGGTGATTGTATCGCCGTGGCTCATCCATACGGTCTCGCCCGGAGTGATATCACGGAACAGAGCGTCAGTATCGTTAACTTCAGAAAGTATGGCACGGCCATATTCTCTTGAAGGGGCACTTTCTACCACGCCTCCGTTCTGCCAGGCAAGGAGCTGGGCACCGTAGCAAATTCCAAGCACCGGGTAGCGGGCGGCTATCGGGGCTACATCTACTTTAAATGATTTTTCATCATAAACCGAGAAAGGACTGCCGGAAAGGATAACGCCGATGATATCGGGGTCATCGGCGGGGAATTTATTATACGGCACAATCTCGCAATAAGTGTTGAGCTCACGAACACGACGACCTATGAGTTGTGTAGTTTGCGAACCGAAATCAAGTATGACAATCTTTTGGGACATAAGCGCTTTCAATTATGAAAGTGATTCTTTATTAATATGAGTGCAAAGGTATAAAAAAATCCCTGATTATTCAAATTTTTGAAAAAAATATGGTTCAAATACAGTTCAGAATGTATAGCTGAGCATGAATGAAAAGTTATTGCGACGGATATTGAGCCGTCGTTGTCCTTCTGTCATCGAAGCCACATTAGTGATACCTGCGCCGGCCGAAAATCCTATGCTATATCGCTGTTTATAAATGAGTCCGATATAAAAATCCCATTGCAGGTCAAGTCTGTTGAATCCCTGACCAAAGAGATTGATGCTTTCTGACGGCTCTATCGGGTCGGCATTGAAGTTGGGAGTGGCTTGTTCGCGGGCATAAAGGTTTATGTTAAGCATTGGTCCTGTGGCAAAGGCCATGTTTATGTCCTGGGCCAAACTAAGTTGATAGCCTAAGAAAACAGGTACGCGCACGCCCCAGTTCTTTACCGTGCCTTCATAAATATTATTGTATTGTGGTATGAAGTCTGTACCCATTGAGTTGTAAAATCCACCTACTCCGGGTGCGATAAACATGTGGTCTGTAATGAAATGGGAGTAGCAAATGGTAAGCGAAGCACCACCTCCGGTAGACCAGCGGCCGGCACTTCCTGTGGGAGTGGTCAGCTCGAAGGCAAGATGTGTAGAAAAACCGTCCGTACCCGAGTTTTCTTTGACGAGAGGACTGTTTGCAGAATTTTGGGCGCTTGCACCTACGCTGAAAACGAGAAGTATCAATATGGGCAGTAGGTATTTGTACATTTTTTTTAAGTTTAAAATAAAACAAGCGAAAAGGGTAGTTGGTTGGTTAAGAATTGGATGACTGAAAAGAAATTGTCACATATATAATTACATTAACAAACTTTAACTCTGTCAATCTGCTATTTTTTTGTAATTTTGGCGTCTAATGAGCATAAAGAATCAACTATATTATGGGTATCAATTGATATTCGGGGTGCGTCAATTCAGAGCATTTTGAAATATTGATAATTACTCAGGTATGGAAATTCAATGAAATTCTCAATAAAGTCAAGATGTTAAAAAAATTCTTTATCTCCATGCTCGGCACTATCGCGGGCTTCTGGATTTCGATTTTTCTTATTTTTATGGTAGGCGTTGCCGTTGTGGGAGCGCTGGTTGCCTCAGGTTCTGACAACAAACCGGTGGTTCCAAAACACTCTATTCTGTACTTGAAACTCAATGGAGAGATTCCCGAGAGGGTGCAGCCTGCTGATGTGTGGCAGATGCTACAGAATATGGAGAGCGGAAGCGAATCACTTGACGATATTGTGAAATCTATCCGTCTCGCAAAGGACGATTCAAAAATCGAAGGTATTTTTATCGACGCTTCAGGCTCTGCAATGGGGGCTGCATCGCGCGAGGAAGTGATAGAGGCTCTGAAGGAATTCAAGGAGTCGGGCAAGTGGATTTATTCATACGCTGATGCTTACTCTCAGGGCGATTATATGATATCGGCTTTAGCTGACAGTATTTACCTTAATCCTATGGGCAGCGTTGACGTTCACGGCGTGGCTTCTCAGGTGCCTTTCTTCAAAGGTCTTCTTGATAAAATCGGTGTAAAGATGCAGGTCGTGCGTGTAGGCACGTTCAAGAGCGCTGTAGAGCCTTTCATGACTACTGAAATGAGTCCCGCATCGCGTCTGCAGACACAGGTTATGATAGATTCAATGTGGAACTATATGTCCGGTATTATTACCGCTCATAGAAAAGTTTCTGAAAAAGAAGTAAACCTGTGGGCTGATTCACTCATTGCCATGTGGCCGCAGAACCGTGTTCTTGCCGCAAACGCCGTAGACTTGCTGAGGTATCGCCGTCTTGTGGAGAAACGACTCCGCTACGAGCTTACTCTCGATGATGATGATGAGCTGCCTTTGGTACTTCCTTCCGAGTATATGATGACTCAAAAGGAGGTTAATCCCGACAAGAGGCACATTGCCGTGCTGTATGCAGTAGGAGATATTGTAGATTCGGGCGAAGGTGGCATCGTTGGCGATAAGATGGTTCCTGAAATCATCCAGCTTGCCGACGACAAGAATGTTGCCGCGCTTGTACTTCGCGTAAATTCGGGCGGCGGCTCAGCCTTCGCATCCGAACAGATTTGGGAAGCTCTTGAATATTTCAAGTCCAAGAATAAACCGTTCTATGTTTCAATGGGCGATATGGCAGCATCAGGCGGTTACTACATCTCATGCGGTGCTGACAAGATTTTTGCCGATCATACTACATTGACCGGTTCGATCGGTGTATTTGGCCTGATTCCTGATTTCAGCGAACTTACCACAGACAAGCTCGGACTTTCATTCTCGACAGTTCAAACAAATGCCAACGCTGCATTCCCCTCATTGCTCACCGGTCTTACTCCCTCGCAGCTCCAGGCTTTGCAAGGCTCGGTGGAAAACACCTACGATCTGTTCACAAAGCGTGTGGCCAATGGAAGAGATATGAGTCAGGATTCAGTAAAAGTAATTGCCGAAGGTCGTGTATGGACAGGCGGTGCAGCCCTTGGCCTTGGTCTCGTTGATGAAATCGGCAGCCTTAATGCCACAGTAGAAGCAATTGCCGAAATTGCCGGTATCAATGCCGACAAAGTGGTGTCATATCCGGTGGTTGAAGACAAGTTCTTCTCGCAGTTCCTCGCTGAGGCCAAAAAGAACATGAATATCGGAAACATGACTTTAGACGCCAACAGTGTAAGGATTCTCCGTACAATCGACCGTCTGCAGTCAATGAATCCCATACAGGCACGTATGCCGGAGATGATAATAGAATAAGGCCAAGCGTTGATATTCAATACGATCATTTAAGTATATCAGAAAGTGACGTTCCGCTCATTTATATCGAAACTGATACTGTTGTCATGCTCCAAGCTTTATGGCGCGATAATCTACGTTCGTAATAAAATGTTTGACTGGAAGATTTTGCCGCAACATGAATTTGATATTCCTATTGTAGTTGTGGGAAATCTTGCCGTAGGTGGAACCGGCAAGACTCCGCATACCGAATATATAGTGGAGGCTCTGCGCAACAACTTCCATATTGCCATTTTGTCGCGCGGATACAAACGCTCAACCAAGGGCTTTGTACTTGCCACACCGTTTTCAAAACCTCGCGATATAGGTGATGAATCTTTTCAGATGTATCAGAAATTCGGTAAGAAAGTTACCGTGGCTGTATGCGAGGACCGCGTGCATGGAATCCGCGAGTTGCAGCGTCTTGACCCCGAGTTGAATCTGGTGGTGCTTGATGATGCTTTCCAGCACCGCTACGTCAAGCCTGCTGTGTCGATAGTGGTGACTGAGTTCAACCGTCCTCTTTACGAAGACAAGATGCTGCCATACGGTCGCCTGCGCGAACCTGTAAGGGGTATTAACCGAGCTGATGTAGTTGTGGTATCAAAGTGTCCCGACACGATGAAAGACCTCGACTATGCGCTTTTCAAAAAGAACCTGGGACTGTTCCCGTATCAGGACGTATTTTTCTCGCGATATTCTTACCAACAGCTTGTGCCGCTTTTCCCTGATCAGAGCCGCGGTGTGCCGTGTCTGGAATGGATGGATGCTGAAGACTCAATTCTCGCAGTGGCAGGCATCAACAATCCAAGGCCATTTATCCGCTATCTCAAGAGCTATATGCCAAAGGTAAGGGTAAATATATTTCCCGATCACTATAATTTCAACCGCAAGGACTTTCAGATGCTCCTTAAGCGGTACAAAACAATGAAAGGTAAAAACCGCATCCTTATCACGACTGAAAAAGATGCGGTGCGGATGGTGGCAAGTCCGTATTTCCCGCCTGAACTCAGAGCCATCACATATTATCTGCCGGTTAAGGTGGAATTTGATGTCCACGGCAACCGAGAGTTCAGCCAGGAATTAACCCGTTTGATACGAAATAGTCGTCCTTGACAACATTTAAGGCTTAAATTCCGTTATTAAGGACAGTTGAGTACTTAATATACATAACACAACACAAAACAAACCATGCTAACTGAAATCAATCAAACTGCCGAATTCCTTCGTTCGAAGGTAACCGGCGAAATGCCCAAGACTGCAATTATTCTTGGTACAGGTCTCGGCTCACTTGTAGACTTCATGGAAGACAAGCAGTATATCCCATATTCCGAAATACCCAATATGCCTGTTTCGACCGTAGAAGGCCATTCGGGCAACCTTATCTTCGGTTCATTGGGCGGTAAACGAGTCATTGCCATGCAGGGCCGTTTCCATTACTATGAAGGCTACAACATGAAACAGGTCACATTCCCTGTACGTGTTTTTAAAGCTCTCGGCGTTGATACCTTGTTTGTATCAAATGCCTCAGGGGGTATGAACAAGGAATTCAAAGTGGGCGATGTTATGGTAATCACAGACCATATAAATCTTTTCCCAGAGAATCCCCTCCGCGGCAAGAACTACAACGAACTTGGCACCCGTTTCCCTGCCATGATAGACGCTTATGACCCCGGGCTTATTGAACTCGCTGACAAAGTTGCCGAGGAAAAAGGCTTGCGTCTGATGCACGGTGTATATGTAGGTACCACCGGCCCTACATTCGAAACTCCTGCCGAATACGAATATTTCCGCATTATCGGCGGCGATGCTGTAGGTATGTCTACTGTTCCTGAAGTAATTGTTGCACGCCACGCATCAATGCGTGTGTTTGGCGTATCTGTAATCACAGATCTCGGTGGCAAAGACATCAAGGATGTTCCCTCTCACGAAGAGGTGCAGCAGGCTGCCGTAAAGGCTCAGCCCACTGTAGTATCCCTCATCACTGAGGTTGTAAAGCGTTCGTAATATTTAAACCATACCGAGGAATCGGGAATGTAAGGCAATAGCACAGCATTCCTGATTCCTCCTTATAATATATTCTGAAACAAAATGTCTGAAATATCAACTCTCGGAGAATTCGGTCTTATCGACCGACTTACAGAAAATCTTCCCAAATTAAATGAATCCACACTGCGTGGAGTAGGTGATGATGCGGCTGTGATGCATTATGAATCAAAGAATGATGTACTCGTCACCACAGACCTGCTGTTGGAGAATGTGCATTTCGACCTTACATACGTACCGTTGAAGCACCTCGGATATAAAAGTGCTGTAGTTAATTTCTCAGACATTTATGCGATGAACGGTTATCCGCGTCAGATTACAGTGTCGTTGGGTATCTCGCGCCGTTTCACTATTGAACATATCGAAGAGCTGTATGCCGGAATTCGTCTTGCCTGCGAAGCATACGGAGTAGACCTTGTAGGTGGCGACACATCTGCATCAAACCAGGGACTGGTTATTTCGATAACATGCCTTGGCGAGGCACAACGTGATAAAATAGTCTACCGCGACGGCGCACGTCCTACCGACCTGATATGTGTGAGCGGAAATTTGGGCGCAGCATATATGGGCCTGCAACTCCTTGAACGTGAAAAGGTGGCTTCGGCCGGACGCAAGGACTTTGTTCCCGATTTCTCAGGAAAGGAATACCTCATCGAACGCCAGCTCAAACCTGAGGCTCGACGCGATATAATCGAAGAACTCGCATCGGCCGGCATAAAGCCTACAGCTATGATGGACGTTTCAGATGGTCTGTCATCAGAGCTTATACACATTTGCAAGCAGAGCGATACCGGTTGCCGCGTGTACGAAGACCGTATTCCCATCGACTATCAGACTGCCGTGATGGCCGAAGAGCTGAACATGAATCTCGTGACAGCCGCTCTCAACGGAGGTGAGGACTATGAACTGCTGTTCACAGTACCTCTTACCGATAAGGAAAAGATTGATAATTTGAAGGATGTGCGCCTTATAGGTTATGTGGCCGATAAAGCCGAGGGATGTGCCATGGTGACACGCGATGGCAACGAAATTCCACTCAAAGCTCAAGGCTGGAATCCGCTGAAAGAAGAAAATCAAGAATAATTTTAAAAATTTTCAGCGTCCGATTACAAAACAATCGTTAAAAAGTCGTAACTTTGTCGAGTTAAATTCATGAACCCCGGTTTGTGGATTATAACAAGAGAAACCCCTAACATCAGACAAAGAACATTCCCGTATGATAAATCGCATTCTTATAAGAATTAAGGTAGTTCAGATTCTTTACTCGTATCTGCTTTCCCGTAGCGAATTCAAAATTGATGCCGCCCCCGAGGCCGCATCGCGCGACCGCAGATTCGCTTATTCAGTATATCTTGATATGCTCTCCTTGATTCAAGAACTTTCGGGCATCAGAACTAATAATCCTAAACGCTCTCTTGCAGCGATAGACGTACATCCCAAGTTCCGTACCAACCGTGTAGGCAGGGCTTTGGCCGATAACACTGTTTTAAAAGCAATAACCTATAAGGATATTGCCGACCTAAATTCCTTCAAGCCCTATCTGCAGAAACTTTCCGACAAACTCGCAGCCACTACCGTATTCACCGATTATGCACGCAAGCGTTCGCATAGTCTTGAAGACGACGTGAAACTTTGGACAGTATTGCTTGAAACAACAATACTGAAAGATTCTGAAGTTACTGAAATTCTGCGCCGGAATCCCGACTTCTCGCTCGCAGGTCTGCACCGAGGTATAATGCAGGCGGTAAACACCCTCAATGCCTACAATGATTCAAGGGCAATGTATACCAAAGCACGCAAGGATCTGGAGGATTCGCTTGACCAGGCTTATAAGCTTTATTTCGACCTTTTCCTGCTTATTGTGGAACTTACACGCGAGGAAGTTGACCGTCAGGAAGTTGCTAAAGGCAAATATCTTGCAACTGCGGCCGACCTGAATCCCGACAGCCGTTTTGTGGACAACGCATTCGCAAAATTCCTCGAAGGTAACGAAACATTAACCGACTTTGTAGACGAACACAAGTCAACATGGGTCGATTCGCCCGGACTTCTCAAAAATCTGCTTGATGCCATTCTTGCTTCGGATATTTATGCCGAATACATGAAGCTTGAGACTACAGACTGGAAGACTGATTGCGAATTCTGGCGCAACATCATGCGCAATGTGGTTCTGCCCTCTGACGCGCTTGCCGAGGCACTTGAAGCCAAGTCTATTTTCTGGA
This sequence comes from uncultured Bacteroidales bacterium, assembly GCA_947072905.1. Lineage (GTDB taxonomy): Bacteria > Bacteroidota > Bacteroidia > Bacteroidales > Muribaculaceae > CAG-873. Next base: position 65,038 of record CAMTKF010000001.1, on the reverse strand, counting down.
ATGACGATTTGGCCACAATGGGTACCTTCGCTCTGAAGACCATCCGCAAATTTGCTCAGTCTGAAAACGGCGAAGGCGTGAGATTTCTGCCTCAATATAAAGATGAGGAAGATGCTGAATTCGGCATGAAACTCTTCACATACGCCGTTGACAAGCGCGAACAGTATCGCGAATATATCGACAAATTTATCAATCCCGATTGGGATCCTGAACGATTGGCCTTCATGGATATCGTAATTATGATAGCCGCTATAGCCGAAATTGACAATTTCCCCGGAATACCTCTGCCGGTTTCATTAAATGAATATATAGAAATTGCCAACGATTATTCTACCCGTCGTTCAGGCCCGTTCATCAACGGAATCCTGTATTCGATTGTTAACATGCTCATCGAAAACGGAGAGCTTCGCAAACCGTTGAATATAGATGAAAATAAAAAGTAAAATACCCTAAACCGGGACAGAAATGTCCGACTAACAAATAAAAAAATGATTCTTCAATTCATCCCTCTTCAAGATGCCGCTGCTCAAGGCGGTGGTTTCAGTGGCATAATCATGATTGTGCTTCTCCTTCTGGTCTTCTGGTTGTTTATGATCCGTCCGCAGCAGAAGCGTCAGAAAGAAATTAAAAAATTCCGCGAAGGTCTTTCTAAAGGCGATAAGATTGTTACCGCCGGCGGTATCTTCGGTAAAATCACAGAAGTAAACGAAAAGACTTTCATGGTGGAAATCGCTCCCTCTGTAAAGATTACAATTGACAAGGGCTCTGTATATCCTTCGGCTTCTGAAGCCGCTCAGGATGCCCAGCAGTCAAATAACGCAAAATAAAAATAATCTAAAACAACGGGCGCACTGATAACTGTGCGTCCGTGTATATTTATGAAATACACTATAAAAGACATATTCAAGAAATTTTGGGTAGGTTTGCACTCTCGCCGAGGGCATAACCTGCTTACCTTCTCAGTCTTTTTAGTGATTTCGGCAATGTTGTGGTGGGTGACCGCTCTTAACGATGAGGCTCAGGCTGATGTGAGAATGCCGGTTAAAATCACTCATGTGCCCGATTCGATAACTATCGTGTCGAGGGTGCCGCAGATAATGTCGGTCAGTATCAACGCCAAGGGTACTCAGTTGATGAAACTCAACTGGGGCAGAATACCCGACTTCAACATTGATTTCAGACAATACAGGGTAGGGAACAGCATACGATTGACCGATACAGACCTCAAGTCGATTGCAAGAAACGCTTTTGACGGAGCAAATGTCATTGTAATCTCGCCCGACTCAATCAATCTGTCGTTTACATCTCAGCCGCCGGTAATTCTGCCGGTTAATCCTGACTATATCGTCACACCCGGCCCGCAGGCTACCATAACTGGACAGCCCAAACTCTCGGCCGATTCTGTAAAAGTTTATACCATAGGTGTATTACCCGAATCGGTGGAAGCCATTACTACCGAACCTATACGCCTTAACTCTATCAACGAGACGGTAACCAAACGAGTAGCACTTATACCTCCGGCAAATTCGTGCGTGATTCCCGATTCAATTGATCTTACATTCAATGTGGAGCCGTTGATATTCAAGACCCGTAAGGTTACTGTTGATGCGGTAAATGTTCCTGAAGGTCAGAAGCTCATTACATTTCCGGCCCAGGTAGAGGTAATGTATATGATATCTGTATCGGATTATAAAAATACAGACCCGTACATACGTGTTACCGCCGATTACAATTCAATCAACCACAGCAATTCAAGAATGATAAAACTGCGTATTTCAGAGGCTTCAGATAATCTTCAAAACGTGCATCTGGCTTCTGACAGTGCTGAATATTACATTGAGGAATTATGAAAAAAGTCCGGTTGATTGCAATTTGCGGAGGCATCGGTTCCGGCAAATCAGTAGTTTCTGAGATTCTGCGTTCGCTCGGTTATGAAGTATACGATTGTGATTCAAGAGCCAAGCAGATAATGGATACTGATTTGAGAATCCATGAACGTCTGTGCGACGAAATACATCCTCAATCAGTAGTAGATGGAGTCATTGACCGTAAACTTATTTCAGAAGTGGTATTCCGTGATTCTCAAGCCTTGTTGCGTCTCAATAACATCGTGCATAGAGCTGTTAAAGCTGACATTGCACAATGGGCGACAGATAAAGGGACAGAGCGCGGTGTGAAGTTTGTAGAGACTGCCATACCTGTAAGCAGCGGTATGGTCTATATGGTGGACGATGTGTGGGAAGTGACCGCACCATATCGGGTGAGAATAGAAAGGGTAAAGAAACGCAATGGCTTGAGCGAGGAGCAGATTATAGCGCGAATAAAATCGCAGGAATCAGAATCGCTCAACGCTATTCCACATCAAAAAATAATCAATTCGCCTGATTGCGCCATTCTTCCGCAGATTCACGAGTTGCTAAATCTTTTTCTTTGATAAATAGCCTATTACTTCGTCCTGTATTTTTGAGCCGGATATTTTGTTAGCTCCAAAATAAAGACCGGAAGCTACCACGATTTCTATAATCAAAGTAATTACAGGTATATCGCTCAGCCAACCTGCTGCGGTCATTATAGGCAATATAAGCAGTGTAAGGCACAGATATGGAGCTATATCGAATATTAGCCGCATAATATTGACCTTGATGAGTTTTGCAGTGTAAATCATGGTAACGGTGAATGTGATAGCCGAACTTAAGATTTGACCCCACAACAATATTTCCAGACCCCACACCGGATTTCCGGGCTTTGTTTCGTTTAGGAATGGCAAAGTGGCTACAAGCGCTGCTATGGCCACACTGTCGCGAAGTATCTCCATCCACATTATGGTACGAGCATGCGACTTGGCAAGCAGGAAGTTGTTATACAGACCGGTGAAGATGGTAAATATCCCTCTGAAAATTAAAAGTTGAAATAAAATAATCGACGGATCCCATTTACTCCCGAACAGAGTGTGAAATATGGGCGTAGCCATTGCCATAAGTCCCAGCATGCTTGGAAAAACGAGATACGATGTGAGCCGGCTCATTTTTGAACACACACGCATAAAACGTTCGTCATCATCTTGAACAGCCGAAAGAGCCGGAAGAAACGAGGAGGTAATCACCTGATACAGCGACATTATTCCCATCTTGCTCCATTTGTCGCTTTGGCCATAATATCCAAGTGGTATCATGCCGCTACGGTTGCCTATTACAAATGAATATATATTCTGGAATAAGGTGTTGAGAAATGAAGTGAACATCATGCGCGATCCTATGTTGAAAAAGCTGCGCAGTGATGTCCATGAAAATCTGAAATCCGGGAACCATCGCTGTGTTGTCCACAGTACCAAGGATTTAACGGATGCGAGAACCACAGTCTGCCACACTATGGCCCATGCTCCGTATCCTGCGAGGGCAAGGGCAATACCCGTAACACCGGCAAGGCACAAACCCAACGAATTGCTTACGGCTATCATCTTTACGTCCATAGCTTTCATCAGGCGGTTGGTCTGGACTATGGCCGAGGCATTGATTATGAACGACAAAAACAGGACTCGCGATATAGGAATGAGCCTGCGGTCTCCCTGAAAAAAATCGGCTATTAAAGGAGCGAGAAAATAGAGTAACGTGTATATGACCACAGCAACCGCAATGTTAAACCACAATACGGTCGAATAGTCGGTTTGCGAAGGATTTTTTCTTTGTATAAGTGCATACGAGAACCCGCTGTCTACAAGAAGAGATGCAAATGCTTGGAAAATCAGGACTACGCTTACCAGACCGAAGTCCTCAACCGACAGCAATCGTGCGAGCACAATGCCGGTTATCGCATACAATACTTGCGACGAAACTCTGTCAATGACATTCCACTTTATAGAGCGGGCTGTCTTTGTTTTCAGCGAATCCGAGTTGTCAGACATCCATTATTTTTGTTTTGTCTCAACCGGGAAAGCCTTGATACCCATTGAGCGGTTGCTTACCTTCTCGGGATTACCGCTATAGTAAATCTTTCCGCTTCCTGTTCCGTAAATTGTGAGCGATTCTGAGGCTGAGCAATCCACATCGTTTGTTCCCCAATGAGACACTTTGACATTGCGGGCTTTCAAAGCACCGGCTTCTATTGTGCCTGTTCCTACATTGGTAAAGTTGGCTTTTTTGGCCTTGCCTTCAGCAATGACTATATGTCCCTTGCCGGTGGCGATGGAAGCACTTACTGTGTTGGCGTCAATGTTGTTGATGATGATGTAACCATTGCCTATAACCTTGCACTTGAAACTTGGTACGGCTACATTATTCAGAATATGAGTGGTGGAGTCTGACGCGTTTTCTACTTTCTGCAGGGCAGATGAATAAACGTGTACAACGGGCAGTTGGTCCAAGGAAACTTCATCAGCCGCTACCTGAATGTGCAGACAAGCCTTATCGTTAGAGAAAAGGAGTTTGGATGATACGGCCGGGTCGCATGTGAAATAAACCCATCCGGCCGAGTCGCTTGAGCAGTGATATACAACATTTATATTGTCTGTAACTTTCAGTTCGGAGAAATCCTGCACTTCGAGTTTGTAATCTGCTGTTTCCGCATACATGGAGTTTGTCGCAGAAAATATCAATATAAGTAATGGAAAGAGATATTTTGTCATGATTAAGCTGATTTATAGTGATGAATATTTAGGGAGAATATGATTCTGGATATGGTCGAGCACTGATTCAAGCTCGCTCAGGGTAGAGGCTCTAAGCATAGCTATTCGGGTCTGTTTAAAATCCGGTATACCCTTGAAGATAGGAGAAGCGGCCAGATGCCGGCGTATATGGAGGATTCCTCTGTATTCGTCTATACGGTCGATGCTTTCGTGTATCTGACGTTTTAAAAGGTCGAATTTAACAGATATGGGCAGTTCTTCATAATGACCTTCGATTAGCATCTGCTTGAAATCATGGAAAATCCACGGTGCGCCTATTGATGCACGGCCTACCATAACACCGTCTACCCCATATCGTTCGAAGGCTTCTTTCAACTTTGCCGGAGTTGTGATATCTCCATTACCTATAACGGGTATTTTAAGGCGTTGATTCTGCTTGACCTTTGCTATCATATCCCAGTCGGCTTCACCGGAATATAACTGCGAGCGTGTACGACCATGGACTGTAATGGCTTGTATGCCACAATCCTGAAGCTGCTCGGCCAAGTCTACTATAATCTTGGAGTCATGATCCCAACCCAAACGGGTCTTGACTGTGACGGGCAGTTTGACCGCATCGACCACAGCGCGTGTGATTTCGAGCATCAGCGGAATATTACGGAGCATGCCGGCTCCGGCGCCCTTACCGGCTACTTTCTTTACCGGACATCCAAAGTTGATGTCAATCAAGTCGGGCGCAGCGGCTTCGGCTATCTTGGCCGCTTCCACCATAGGCTCCACTTCCTTGCCATAAATCTGAATTGCAGTCGGCCTTTCGGCGGGATGAATTTTGAGCTTGCGGGTAGTTGCCTGAATATTGCGTATGAGTGCATCGGCGCTGACAAATTCCGTATAGGTCATGTCGGCACCCATTTCTTTACAAATAAGACGGAACGATTCGTCTGTTACATCTTCCATCGGAGCAAGCATCACAGGAGAATCGCCTAAATCTATGTTTCCAATCTTCATACGTCGAATTTTTTTGCAAAATTAGTCATTTTTCAGCTAACATTTAAGACCAAAATGCGTTAATGTTGGAAAAAATTGCTTACTTAATATATAATAACTCACCGCACAGCCCGGGGAATGTCTGTTTATAATAAATGAGAACAGCATCTGTTTTCAATCCGCCGGGCATTTCTTATAAAAAGTTCGATAATAATTTTGAGAAATTTAAGCATAAATTTTGCAATTTGCTTTCTTTTTACGTAAATTCGCAGTAGTAAAAAACAACTAACGATTTTATCCTGTTATGACCAAAGGTAAACTTATAGTTATTTCGGCACCGTCGGGTTGCGGAAAATCAACGATAATAAACAGCATACTCGACGATGAGTCAGTTGGCCTCGAATTTTCGGTATCTGCAACAAACAGAGCACCGCGTGAAGGCGAAGAAGATGGCGTTCACTATCACTTCCTTACAACAGAACGTTTTCGTGATGCTGTAGAAAACGGAGAGTTCATCGAGTGGGAAGAAGTCTATCCCGGACGCTACTACGGTACCCTGAAAAGCGAGGTTGACTTGCAGCTCGCCAAAGGCCATAATGTGATTCTCGATATAGATGTGAAAGGAGCGCTCAACGTTAAGAAAAGTTATGGAGAGGATGCCTGTCTGATATTTGTAGAACCGCCAAGCATTCCCGAGCTTCAACGCCGACTCCTTAAAAGAGGAACCGACACACCCGAGCAAATAGTAACACGTGTTGGACGTGCTGAATATGAAATCAGTTTTGCACCGCAGTTTGATAAACGTGTTGTGAACGAAGATCTCAATGATGCTGTAGAGGAAACAAAAACATTAATAAAAGAATTCCTTGCATAAGGGTTTCAGCATACAGGAAGCCTGTATGCTGAAAGCTATTTTATACAGAACATATTCAGCAATTGATTTATCAAAAGCTTAACATGGACAATAATAAAGTTATAGGAATCCTTGGAGGATCATTCAACCCGGTGCATATCGGCCACATGATGATAGCATCCTTTCTGGCTCAATGGGGGTATGTTGATCAGGTATGGCTTACTCTCTCGCCCAGAAATCCTCTGAAAAAAGACCCCGGCGCTCTGTTGCCGGACATGAAGAGGCTCACGATGCTGAATATCGCGATCAAAGGATCTACCAACCTTGATGTTTGCGACATCGAACTTACAATGCCTCTCCCGTCGTATACAGTCAATACTCTCGATTTGCTTGCATCACGTTATCCTGACTACAGATTTAAACTCATAATCGGATCGGATAACTGGGCTATCTTTGACCGGTGGAAACAGGCACAGCATATTCTCGATACATACGGCGTGATTGTTTACCCACGACCCGGATATCCTGTTACGGATACCAATGTAGACGGCATGGAAATAGTTGATGCGCCTATGGCTAATATATCGAGTACTTTTATAAGAAATGCTATAGCCAAGGGTCGTGATATGGAATATTTCCTTCCTAACGGTGTACATAAATATATCGTAGAACATAAACTATACAAATGACAAATAATGCACTGGCCTTTACGGCCTTATGTAACGAGTATTGCTCGGCCTGTGAGAATTGCGTGACCATGCAGCCACGTGATTTCGCAGCCACTATGCTGCGTCTGCTCCCAAGAATATATATTACGGCTTCAGATCTTACCGATGAAGGCGCACTTGACGACGGTTATATCAATCAGGATGCGCTTGAAGAAGAAATTTATGATTCTGTGCGGCGAAATATCGAATCACTTTTGGGTGAGGATGATTCTTATCTTGAAGTGTTCATGAACGACATGAAGTATTCCGATACTCCTATCGGAGCAAGTATAGCCGAGGGTTTGGCCGACTTGTTTCAAGTATTCTACAACTATCTCGAAACTGTGCGCGATGCTACTGATGATGTAGCTGCTTCGGCCATCGTAGCTGTTAAAGAAGATTTCGACTCATATTGGTCGCAGATTCTCTGCAATGTTTTGCGCCCGATAAATTCATACTATCATTCATTCTGACATATATGAATATTAACAATAACTATAAGGATCTGGCAGCCTTTATGGATGCCTCGCCTGTAAATTTCTGGGCAGTCAAGACTTTGGCAGGGCATCTCACAGCCAACGGTTTTAAAGAACTTGATATGCGTGAAGCTTGGCAACTGTCACTCGGCGGACGTTATTTCGTAAAGAAAAACGATTCTGCTCTGTTTGCATTTGTTGTGGGCGAAGGCGAAGCTTCAAAAGGCTACAAAATCATATCGGCTCACAGCGATTCTCCCGGCTTCAGAATCAAGCCCAACTGTGAGATATTATGTGACGGCAATATTGTAAAACTTAATACCGAGGTTTACGGCGGTCCGATACTCTATACATGGTTTGACAGACCACTGTCGCTTGCCGGCAGGGTGATACTGCGCAGCGATAATCCTCTGCAGCCCGAGACGGCTCTCGTTAAGTTTGACCGTCATCTGCTCACAATTCCACATCTGGCCATACATTTCAATCGTGCCGTGAACGAAGGCAACCCTCTCTCTAAACAGAAAGACATGTTGCCAGTTATCGGTCGAGTTGCAGACAAGAGTCAGGCCAAAGGATTGGTACTTAAACTTGTAGCTGAAAAATTAGGTGTAAAACCATCCGAGATTTTAGACTATGACCTTTCGCTGTTTGACACCACCCGTGCATCAGTAGTGGGACTGAATGGAGATTTTATCACCTCCGGACGCCTTGACGATCTTTCTATGGTACACGCCGCAATGTGTGCCATGCTCGACACACTTTCAGTAGCAGACAATGCAACACGTGTCATGGCAATCTTTGATAATGAAGAAACCGGCTCAGGCACAAAACAAGGAGCAGCTTCTCCTATGCTCGACTACATACTGCGCAGAATTAATGCTGCCAAGGGTGGTTCAGAAGAAGACTTCATGCGGGCGGTATCGGATTCTTTCATGATTTCGGCCGACGATGCACATGGCGTTCATCCCAACTATGTAGAGAAGCAGGATCCTACCAACCATCCTACGCTTGGCGGAGGTCCGGTTGTTAAAATCAATGCCAACTGCAAATATATGACCGATGCTGATTCAGCAGCCGTGTTCAAAGTACTTTGCGAACGAGCCGGTGTACCCTGCCAGTATTTTGTAAATCACAGTGATGTGGCCGGAGGATCTACGCTGGGTAATATCCTTACATCGCAGTTGCCACTCCGTGGCGTGGATGTAGGTTCGCCAATATGGGCCATGCATTCGGTGCGCGAGACAGCATCGCTTTCCGACCACACAGCCATGATTGCAGTATTTACCGAATTCTATAAATCTTGATAGATAAAACTTATAAAAAGCGCCGGCCTGAATTTCAGACCGGCGTTTTATCGTTAACAGAAAACAAGTTCTATTCAAAACATCTCTGAAAGAGTAGGGTGAGCGTGAATATATCTGCTGTCTACATCGTCAATTGAAACTTTGTCGGTGACGAGCATGGAAGCTTCGGCAATGAGATCTGCAGCATGCGCACCTATAATTGTCACGCCTGCTATCTGATTGGAAAATTCGGGCAAAAGGGCAAATTTTATGAAGCCTTCAGGTTTCCCCATCGCTTGCGCTTTACCGTTTCCGGCAAACATCCGTTTTTCTGTCTTGAAAGAAATACCTTTCTGTTCAAGACCGGCAGGAGTCATTCCTACTGACGCGACTTCCGGATTGGTAAAGACAATCGAAGGTACTCGGTTTGAATCGAATAGCTCAGGATTTCCGTCAGCTACCACGCGTCCCTGTGCTATGGCAGCGTGGGCAAGCATCATAAGGCCGTTGACATCGCCTATGGCATATATTCCGGGGACAGAAGTTTCCATGCGCTCGTTGACTTTGATAAATCCTTTGTGTGTCATTTCTATACCTGCTTCTGATACCCCTGTCGGTATTACAGGTTTGCGCCCTACAGCCATTATCACCTGTGAAGCTTCAATCTGCGACTCCCCACGTTTGCCTGAGTATGTCACTTGTAACATACCATCGTGCGAGCTTTTTATTGAAGTTACAGCCGCTCCCGTGACAATATCTACACCTTTGCGCGATAATGACATTCTCAGACGTTTGGCAACTTCAGGATCGAAAGGCGGAAGAATTTCCTTGCAGAATTCTATTACCGTTGTCTTTACGCCTAAATTAGAAAGGATTGACGCAAATTCAATTCCAATGACTCCTCCGCCAATTATGATAACCGACTGCGGCAGAACAGACATGTTTAGCACATCATCGCTTGTCATGGCAAGTTCCGCACCCTCAATAGGTAAGACGGCCGGAGTTGAGCCGGTAGCTATGATAATTCTTGATGAGGCTTCGAATTTTTCGTCACCCGCCTGAATTATTTTATTGCTCAATAATTTAGCTTCGCCGTAGAAAACTGTACATTTTGACAACTCTGCGGCAACACCTTCGCGCAACCCATCCACTACCTTTTTCATTCGGTTATATGCGGTTTCAAAATTAATATTGAAACCGTTTGCTTCAATACCGAGGGCTGCAGACTCATTGATCGTATGGGCTGCTTCGGCAGTGGCCACAAGGCATTTGGTAGGAATGCAACCACGGTTTAGGCATGTGCCGCCGAGTTTATCCTTTTCGACAACCAGCACCGTCTCGCCTTTGGCAGCGAGGCGGGCTGCAAGTTCATAACCACCGGGGCCGGCGCCTATAATTATATTATCGAATGTTGTCATTCCGATTTAAATTTTTCCAAATATTGAGAATAAGTTACAACCGGATGAAGGGCGGCTTCAGTATCATCGGGATGACGAGCCGGTGTATTATGGGGAGCATTCTTTACTATCTCAGGATTTTCAGCCGCTTCGCGTGCGATGGTACGCATAGCATCTATGAAGGTATCAAGAGTCTCCCTGCTTTCTGTTTCAGTCGGCTCTATCATGAGCGATTCATGGAAAAGCAAGGGGAAATAGATGGTGGGAGCATGGAATCCGAGATCGAGCAGACGTTTAGCTATGTTAAGGGTAGTGATGCCTGTAGATTTGTCAATAAGACCGTCAAAGACAAATTCGTGTTTGCAAGGTCCGGGAATGGGCAGCAGATACTTGTCTTTCAAGGCATTCATTATGTAATTGGCATTTAGTGTGGCCAACGGACCCACTTCGGCAATTCCTTCAGCGCCGAGTGTCATTATGTATGCCAATGCGCGTATTAATACTGTGTAATTACCGAGCCATGATGATATACGGCCGAGAGCTGAATCAGAGAAATCGTTTACTCCGAAAGTTCCATCTTCCTTCTTATATACTTTGGGATTGGGTAAGAATTGTTCGAGACCGGCACGAACACCTACAGGGCCGGCTCCGGGTCCACCTCCACCGTGGGGTGTGGAGAATGTCTTATGCAGATTGATGTGCATCACATCAAATCCCATATCTCCGGGACGGGCTATTCCGAGCATAGGATTAAGATTGGCACCATCGTAATAGAGCAAAGCTCCGGCTTCGTGTACCAACTTTGATATAACAGGAATGTTCTTTTCAAACATACCCACGGTGTTGGGATTGGTCATCATCACAGCTGCGATATCCGGACCGAGCTTGGAGCAGAGGTCATCAACGTCAACAGTGCCGTCGGGCAGGCTTTTGACTTCCACCACTTCATATCCTGCCACATGGGCCGAGGCCGGATTTGTGCCATGAGCCGAGTCGGGGACTATCACTTTTGTTCTGGCAAAGTCGGCACGACTCTCATGATAAGCTTTTATTACCAACAGACCGGTTAGCTCGCCGTGGGCACCGGCAAACGGATTAAGTGTAAATTCGGCCATTCCTCCGATTTCGCTCAGTACTCGCTGCAGATTCCAATATATTTCGAGCGCACCCTGCACTGTATCCTCGGGTTGGCGAGGATGCAGACGGGCTATGGTGTCATTTGCAGCAAGTTTGTCGTTGAGCTTGGGATTGTACTTCATGGTACAAGAGCCAAGAGGGTAGAAACCTGTATCTACACCAAAGTTGTTGGTCGACTGGTTGGTATAGTGCCTTACAACTGTAGGCTCGTCAACTTCGGGGAGCTGAGGGGCTTCAGATCTCATCAGCTCGGAGGGGAGCTTCGACATGGCTTCAGGCCAATCGTAACGCGGAAGGTCGTAGCCTTTACGACCCGGATGAGAATGATCGAAGATCAGTTTGTCATATAGATTACGATTCATGGCTTACAGAGATTTAACAGTTGTGACATACTTATCAATCAGTTGGGGAGTGGTGAGTTCAGTACATGAAACAATCATTTCATTTTCATCAACAGCCACACCGCCGAGTATACCTTCATTCTTGAGGGCCTCAAGCAATACTGTAGTTGTAAGAGGATCTTTCACCGTTACTTTAAACTCATTGAGATAGGGTTGAGCCGGATGTGACAGGCGCACCTTACCTGTTTCTTCGAGCTTTTCAGCAAGATAATGTGCGGCATTGCACGACAGGCGGTTGACCTCTTCCAGTCCTTTGGTTCCCATAAGCGACATGTAGATCGCTGCATGCAGTGTCATAAGACCCTGATTGGAGCAGATATTGGATGTCGCCTTCTCGCGACGTATATGTTGTTCACGGGCTTGCAATGTAAGCACAAATACACGTTGGCCATCGGCATCGGTAGTCGCGCCTACAATTCGTCCGGGCAGTTTTCTCATCAAAGCGTTGGTACACGACATGTATCCGAGATAAGGACCTCCATAATTCAAGGGCATCCCAAGACTCTGGGCGTCGCCCACCGCAATGTCGGCTCCCCATTCGCCTTGTGACTTTATTACACCAAGGGCTATAGCCGGTGAATTGATGATGAACAAGGCCTTCTTCTCATGTATCTTTTCTGCAAATCCTGTGTAATCTTCAAGAATACCGTAATAGTTTGGAGAAGAAACGATAACACCTGCCACATCACCTGCCCCGAGCATCATCTCAAGTTCTGCACGGTCTGTCACACCGTCTTTCTGCGGAATGACCTCTACAGGGATATTCTGATAATGGGCGTATGTGTTGACTACGGCGGCAACCTCCGGATTTACGGTTGAAGATATAAGAATGCGGCGTTTTTTGCGTGTGGCATTCAGTGCCATGATCATGGCTTCGGCCGTGGCTGTAGCACCATCGTACATTGATGCGTTGGTCACATTGAGTCCCGTAAGCCTGCTTATCATGCTCTGATACTCAAAGATATACTGTAATGTGCCCTGTGAGATTTCGGGTTGATACGGTGTATATGCCGTAAGGAATTCAGAGCGTGAGGTCAAGGCCGGAATAACCTCGGGTGTATAATGGTTGTAAGCTCCTGCTCCGGCAAAACACGCAAGCGGAGTACATTTACTGAAGGCTTTGTCGAATTCAGCTTTAACCTCGGGTTCAGACATAGCTCCGGGCAGTCTATAGCCACCTTTGAGTCTTAGTTCGGCCGGGATGTCGCAGAACAAGTCATCAAGCTCTGATGCTCCGCATGATTTAAGCATCAGGGCTATGTCGTCGGGTGTATGGGGGAAATATCGGTGAGGCATAATTCAATGCTTTTCAGCTTCACAAACCTTGGCGTATGCTTCGGGTGAAAGAAGTTTTTCGAGTTCTGAAGGATCCCTCATTTCTACCTTGATGATCCAGTGTTTTTCGGGATCTTCATTGACGAGTTTGGGATTGTCGAGAAGTTCTTCATTTATTTCAACAACGGTGCCGCTTACGGGTGAGAAGAGGTCGCTGGCAGCTTTTACGCTTTCTATTGCGCCGAATTCTTCGCCGGCAACAACTTCATCGTCTACCTCAGGCATATCTACGTATACTACGTTGCCAAGCTGTTCTGCAGCGAACTTGGAGATACCGATATATGCAAGATTATCTTCGATGCGGGCGTATTCGTGAGAGGGAAGGAAATATGTCATGATTATTTACTTTTTTAGGGTTATATATTGTTTATTATTTTTTATACTTAGGTGTATAGAAGCGTTTTTTGATTACCTTGGCAGGAAAGACCTTGCGACGTACCTGAACTTGAAGCGGGGTGTCAAGTGCAGAGAATCTTGAGTCAACCAGAGCCATAGCCAGATTGCGGTCGAGGGTGATGGAATGATACCCTGTGGTGATTTCGCCAACTTTGTTGCCGTCTGTATCAAGCACATCATAGCCGTGGCGAGGAATTGCACGGCCTTCGATTTCAAGACCTACAACTTTACGCTTAAGACCTTCTGCTTTCTGAGCTACGAGAGCTTCGCGACCAATGAAGCCTTCTTTATCAACCTTGGCAAACATACCGAGACCGGCTTCAAGGGGAGTAATCTCATCAGTCAGTTCGTCACCGTAGAGAGGAAGCCCGGCCTCAAAGCGCAGAGTGTCGCGGCAACCGAGACCACAAGGTGCAACACCGGCCTGCATCAGCTTGTTCCACGCGCTTACAATGACTTCAGCAGGCGCATAGAGTTCAAATCCGTCTTCTCCGGTGTAACCTGTGCGTGACAGTACTATGGGCTGCCCGTTATCGGTCTTGATATCCTTGAAGGTGTAGAAAGATAGGTCACTGCCGTCAATTCCGAGTACGGTTTTGATGACTTCCTCGGCGCGAGGACCCTGGATGGCGAGTTCTGACCAGAAATCACACTGATCATCTACCGATACATCATACTTTTCTGCATGAGCCTTGATCCAGGCTACATCTTTGTCGATGTTAGAGGCGTTTATCACCAGGAAGTATTCTGAGTCGCTGCGTTTGTAAACCAACAGATCATCAACAACACCGCCGTTTTCGTTGAGCATCATGCCGTAGATGACTTTTCCCGGTTCAAGAGTAGAGATATCGCCGGTGAAAATATAGTTTACAAAGAGTGTGGCCTGCGGGCCGGATATGAGCACTTCTCCCATGTGGGAAACATCAAAGACACCGACGTCTTCGCGTACGGCGCGATGTTCAGCTTCGATGCCTTCATAGCTGATAGGCATGTCAAAACCTCCGAAGGGCGACATGAGTGCTCCGAGGGATGTGTGATTTGAATGTAGGCAGGTTTTCTTCATCGGATTTGTATTATGGTATTAGTTACGGAGTGAGGATAGGGCTGAGATCAGCTTTTCTTCAGTTAATCCGGTTATGATTTCACGAATGTTGATATCATTTATAATTGTTCGCAATTCGGTCAGCTTGGGACGACAGCCTATGAATCGTGATGTAAAGTGCGAAGGGATGTCCTTCAACGGCAGGAAATCGCCATTAAGATCGAGCCGGCTTATGCACCCTTTGCGATCCAGACTGTAATTGAAGATTAATTCACCCACGCCTTCTATATAAGTGCGCAGGGTTGATTTACGTTCTGTCTTTTTTCCGAAACTCAAAAATTCAGGGTCTGTATATGATTCCCTGATTTCTAAAATTTCAGCAAGATCTTCGTTATTTATTATGACAGGATGGTTTGTCGTGGGGCAGAGGAATTCAATCGCTTGATCTATGAATTCTCTGCAACTGATATCAAGTCCCAGCTGTCTGAGGGTGGTGACACGCGACGGAACGGAAATTACACCTTTTGACACCAGCTTGGCCTTTGACGGCGTAAGGACTTTACCCATCAGGTCGAAGTTTGTGTCATAGAGCATCGTACCGTGTACAATACTTCGTCCCGGTAGTTTCAGGAATGAATTTCCTGCCACTTTATGACCATTTACTGCAATATCATTACGACCGGTAGACTCTGCGTTTATGCCAATTTTTTTAAGCATGTTGCATATCATGCCTGTATAGCTGTCGAAACTTGTCTGAACTGCGTGAGAGGGAGTTATGTATGAAAACATTACATTGTTCATATCGGCCAAAACGGCACCTCCCCCACTTTTGCGCCGCCACACTTTTATACCTTCGTTTGCGGCAACCTCAAGATTGACTTCATTGTCTATTTCCTGATGCCTTCCACAAATGATGCTTGGATTCACCTGCCATGCGAAAAAGTATTCGTCAGACGGCAGATTGTATGCACACCACTCCTCGACCGACAGGTAGAAAGGAACATCGGCATCAGTCATATCGGGCAGTATAATGCGTCTCATCTTCACAAGAGATTGATAATTGCCCAAATTTAAGGATTATTTTTTATTCAGCAAACGAAAACGGATATGTTATAGGACATAAAGAATACGCGGAGTCAATGAATCCGCGTATTCTTATCAATTTGTAAAATTAAATTTTAAACAGTTTTTTAAGTCAGATTTTGTCTGTGCCGTGCTTTGAGATTGCCGAATCCTCGGCAGCTTCAACTTCTTCTTCGGTAGGAACATAACCGGGAGTCCATTTGGAAACTTCCGACGGTTTGCGGCCTTCTATCTGCCAGTCAAAAGGATAGAAGTGAGCATCAGGATTGCGCCACGAGGGTTTTCTGAGTTGATAGACCACCAACGGCAGTCCTATGATAAGTCCCACACCAATTATGATGATTCCTACATAAACTACGGGTGAGCCGGTGGCAATCTGGGCCGGTGGCAGGTAACTGAGCACTAATGCAAGCAGCGCTCCGGATATACCCACGGCACATACTATGATTTCTCCAACAACACCGCCGGGTACACGGAATCCGCGCTTCTTGTTTGGCTGCGTGTGGCGAAGACGTATAAATGCTCCGTAAATCAGTATAACCATCACAAGATAGATGATGGTTGCCATCTGCGACATAATCTGATATGCAGATTCAACAGTTGGCAGTATGATCTGCAACAGGCAGATAAGAGATACGAATATTCCCTGAATGTAGAGGATGCGTGTGTTGACGCTGTTCTTATTGGTGCGCTGAATAGAGCGGGGCAGGTAGCCTGACTGAGCTACAGCCATAAGTCCGGTAGATGGCCCCGTGACCAGGGCGCTTATCTGACCGACTACGCCAAACATAATGAAAAGAGCCATAATATTGCCTACCCAACCAAGGTTGAAACTTGACCAAAGCGACTTGTATGATACCAGCAGAGCCTGAAGCAGATTGATGTCTTTTGACGGTACGAGTATACCGATAGCCAAAGTGCCGAGAGCATATACCAGTACAATTATTATAATTGAAAGGAATACTGCTTTAGGGAAATTTCTTGCAGGATCTTTCATATCGTTGATATGGATTGCCTGAATCTCCATACCTGCGTAAAAGAGGAAAATGGAGGCTGCCAGAACGATTGTTCCTACATTTGAAAAATCAGGGAGGAATGATACATCTTCCAATGCGATAGGTTTGCCAAGACATACGTACACAATAGTGGCCACGATCAGAATGACACCGGGTATGATAGTACCTACCATACCTCCGTAGTTAGTGAGCTTGTTGGCGGAGTGTTGACCGCGGAATGCGTTGAATGTCGCAGCCCAATATATGATCAGGGCTATGCTGAGTGCATAGTATTTGTTTGAGGCAAGTGCCTGATCGAAACTTTCGGGCCAGAAAATATATGCGAGTGATGCCGCTCCAAACATGAGAACTGTCGGGAACCATATAACGACAGTCTGCCATTCAAGGAACATGGCTGTCCATCCCCACCGGGGGCCGAAAGCTTCTGAAACCCAGCGATACAGGCCGCCGCTCTTGGTGTAGGTAGACGCAAGTTCGGCGCAGACCAATGAATACGGCAACAGGAATACAATTGCCGCGAATACATAAAAGAAAATTGATTGTACACCATACTTGGCTTCTGAGGGCAGACCTCGGAGACTAAGTATTGAGGTGACAATCATGATTGCCATGGCCGTCATGGTGATAGAGCCTTTGGCCGTTGAAACGAGTTTCTTTCGTCCGGATGCTGTGTACTGCTCGCCGGACGAGGCGGTAGATGATTTATTGCTCATTATTACGCGTTATTTTTATAATATAGATTATAGAATAAGTAGTTGATAATATATGAACAATTGAAAAAGCAATTTTTATTGAGATAAATTAAAAATCTTAAAAAATTTGTGAATCATTGGCCCGATGAGATACTAAAAAAGGTGAACACCTCTGTGGTGTCCACCTTTATATTCCGTTAAAAAATCTGAATTATTCAGCTTTGCCGGCAGAACCGAGAACGTTTACAATCTTGTGCTTGTAAAGTTTCTCCATGTTGTCGCGAGCCGGACCGAGGTATTTACGGGGGTCGAATTCAGCGGGCTTTTCAGCGAATACGCGACGTACGGCGGCGGTCATGGCAAGACGGCTGTCAGAGTCGATGTTGATTTTGCATACGGCGCTCTTTGCAGCCTTGCGGAGCTGTTCTTCGGGAATACCGATTGCATCGGGAAGTTTGCCACCAAACATGTTGATGGTTTCAACTTCTTCCTGGGGAACTGATGAAGAACCGTGGAGTACGATGGGGAATCCGGGAAGTTTTTCCATTACAGCGTCGAGTACATCGAAAGCCAATGGAGGGGGAACGAGCTTGCCGTCTTCGTTGCGGGTGCACTGTTCGGGAGTGAACTTGTAAGCACCGTGAGAAGTACCGATAGAGATAGCGAGAGAGTCGCAGCCGGTACGTGTGGCGAAGTCAATTACTTCTTCGGGATCGGTATAGGTGTGGTGGTCAGAAGAAACTTCATCTTCAACACCTGCGAGAACGCCGAGTTCACCTTCAACGGTTACATCGTACTGGTGGGCGTAGTCAACTACCTGCTTGGTGAGGGCTACGTTTTCTTCGTAGGGAAGATGAGAACCGTCGATCATTACAGAAGAGAAGCCGAGGTCAATGCAGCTCTTGCAAAGTTCGAAGCTGTCGCCGTGGTCGAGGTGGAGAACAATCTGAGGATTGGTCCAGCCGAGTTCCTTGGCATATTCAACAGCACCCTGAGCCATATAGCGGAGGAGAGTAGCGTTGGCATAGTTGCGGGCACCCTTTGAAACCTGAAGGATAACGGGAGATTTTTCTTCAGAAGCAGCCTTGATTATAGCCTGGAGCTGCTCCATATTATTGAAGTTGAAAGCGGGGATAGCATAGCCGCCCTTGATTGCCTTGGCAAACATCTCGCGAGTGTTTACAAGACCTAATTCTTTGTAACTTACCATTTGGAGTTTTATTATTAGAGTTGTAACTATCAGAATAAATTTCTTTTGCAAAGGTAATAAAAAAATTTCGTACTGAGAACGTAATTACGGAATTTTTTCATTAATTGTTTCGCTTCAATGTCTCAAGGCGTCAATAGCCTCTCGCCTCAGGGAGGCATCACTGTCAAACAGTCCTGTATATTCAACAGTTACGGTAGTGGATTCCTGCTTCTCCACGCCACGCATCATCATGCACATGTGGCGAGCCTCGCATACAACCAACACACCCTTGGCTCCGAGAGTACGGGATATTACATTTGCCACTTCACTGGTCAGACGTTCCTGTACCTGCAGTTTGCGGGCGCATACGTTTACCACTCTGGCAAGCTTGCTAAGCCCGACAATCTTCTTGTCGGGAATATATGCTATTGAAATATGACCGAAAAACGGGAGAACATGATGCTCGCACATTGAATAAAACTCAATGTCGCGAACGGTTACAATTTTTGAGCCTTCATGCTCGAACAGTGCTTCTTCGAGAGTCTGTGAGGCATCGGTGCGATAACCGGAAGTAAGATAGTAAAGAGCTTTGGCGGCGCGGAGTGGAGTCTTCACAAGACCCTCGCGGCTTACATCTTCACCAAGCAGAGTAATTATTTCGTCAAGATGTCCGGCTATCAGCTCTATTCTTTCGTCGTCGGAGAGCTTTTTTATTTCTTCGTTCATTATAAGGAAACCGGTTTAGTTAATTCTGTCGCGTACCACACGTAACTGGGCGCCATAGCCGGGGAATGCCGAGCGGATAGCTGCCATGGCAGCTTCGGCCTCAGACCTTGTGCGGAAATCGCCTACTTTTACTCGCCAATAGGGAGAGTTAAACTGAGTGTAGACTCTGTATTCCGGGAAACGCGACTCAATGTGTCGTTTGCGGTTCTGCGCCTCGTGCTGGGCTGTGCGTACGTTATTATCATCAAAAACCTGAATACGGTAGCCTACTCGGGTTGATGATTTTGAGGTCGATGAATTCTTGGGTTCGTCATCATCTTCTTTAACAATCTCGGTAACGTTTTCACCTGACAAGATTTTATAAAGTCCGTCGGGGTAGGATACATGTATGTTGCCTGATGACTCTATCTGCCGGATGATGGCGATGGTGTCGGCAGAGATAGTCTGTGCGTTGCTGCCGGCTACAATCGCGACAAGGGCGACTATTGTTATTGAGAGACGTTTTACTAAATTCATGACATAGCTGTTAAAAAGTAAGTGCAAAATTAAGAAAATAATCTTGCAGTCGCAAATGTTGTAATAAAAAAAGGAAGTAACCATGCCGGTTACCTCCTTTTATAGAAGTCAGACGTAATTAAAATCTGATATTAGAAAGCATTTACGATGCCCATGAAGTCTTCGCACTTGAGAGCAGCACCGCCGATAAGACCACCGTCGATGTCGGGCTTTGCAAAGAGTTCGGCTGCATTTGAGGGCTTGCAAGAACCACCGTAGAGAATAGAGGTGTTTGCGGCAACTTCTTCGCCATATTTTGCAGCGATGGTTGCGCGGATGTGGGCGTGCATGTCTTCAGCCTGTTCGGGAGTAGCGGTCTTGCCTGTGCCGATAGCCCATACGGGTTCGTAAGCGAGGATGATCTTGGAGAAATCTTCAGCGCTGAGGTCAAAGAGAGCTTCTTCAATCTGAGTCTTTACAACTTCGTTGAAAGAGCCGTTTTCGCGTTCTTCAAGAACTTCACCGATGCAGAAGATGGGGGTAAGGCCGTTGGCAAGGGCAAGTGCAAGCTTCTCGCGGAGGATAGCAGAATCTTCGTTGTAGTACTGACGACGTTCGCTGTGGCCAAGGATTACGTACTTGGCGCCGGTTGAAGCTACCATGGGAGCGGAAACTTCGCCGGTGTAAGCACCTTTTTCGTGGTTGGCGCAGTTTTCAGCACCAAGGCCGAGAACGTTCTGGTCGATAACGCCTGCAACGGGTGCGAGGTGTGTGAAAGGTACGCAGATGATTACATCGCAATTGGGCTTAGCAGCTGCTACAGCGGCATTTACTTCTTCGGCAAGCTTTACACCCTCAGGAAGGGTTGTGTTCATTTTCCAGTTGCCTGCTACAATGTTCTTTCTCATTTTGATATTGTATTTTAGTTTTTGTTAAAGATTATTTTTATGCAAAGTTACGCAGAAATTGTCAAAGGGCGGATAATTTTTTTAATTAATTAGCAGTTTGCAATATTCTTGACAAGTGGCCGGGAATGTCTTCGGTGATGTTTTTATTGTGCTTTTTGAAAATGTCCCTGGCTGAGTCTGAGAATGATTTTGCTCTGTAATCTGTTGAATTATCAACCCATTTCAATCTGAAATTATGATTTGAAGTGGCCGGTTCGGTATACACAAGCCTGTATGACGCATCGGTCAACCTCACTTTGTTATCATCGCCTCGGGTAATCCTTATTCTGACCAATGCGCCGCCGCGTGTGTCCTTGGTCTTCATGTTGGAAATGAAGTTTCCTAAGGAATATACGGTAAGCAGCCTTGAATCGCCGGCTGTAATCTCCATTGGCTGGATTACATGCGGATGACCTCCGATAATGGCATCAACTCCGTTATCGCGCATAAACTGTACGAGCGACTTCTGTTCGGCCGACGGCAACAGCTGATATTCGTTGCCCCAATGGATACATGCGATGATGTATTCGGCACCGGCGCTACGTGCAGCCTCTATGTCGCCCTTGATGAGTTTGCGGTCGATATAGTCTACCTTGACCTTATTGCCGGGGGTGATTCCATTAGTCCCGTAGGTATAGTTCAAGAATGCCACTTTTATATTGTTTACTGTCTTTATAAAAGGCATCGCTGAACTTCTATGTTCCGAATCCTTATAAGTGCCTATGTGATCGAGATTGCGTTTGTCAAGATTATCAATGGTACTTACAAGGCCGCGGTCGCGGCGGTCAAGCGTATGGTTGTTGGCGGTAAGGAAAAGATCGAATCCGGCATCGGCAAGAGCATCAATGTATTCCTCAGGAGCATTAAAGCATGGGTAGCCGGTGTGAGGAGGCGCTGAAACCGGAGTTTCAAGATTAACAACCGCATAATCAGCGCTTCCTATATAACCGTCTATTTCAGAGAAATATTCATCAAAATCATACGAGCCGTCACTCTGCCGGGCGGCTTCTATCTGTGCCTTGTGCATCATAGCATCTCCGGCAAATACGATTTCTGCTTCGTCGTAGCCGAAGAGCAGCGATAAGAACGAAAATAGAACTATGAATCCCTGGCACATCAATATATTTCGCCGAGAGCGGCCCGGAGGGTATTCTGCATCAAAGATACTATGGTCATCGGCCCTACACCGCCCGGTACGGGAGTGATAAACGCACATTTAGGGGCTACATTCTCAAAATCCACGTCGCCACAAAGTCTGAATCCTGACTTCTTAGTGCTGTCGGGAACGCGTGTGGTGCCTACGTCGATTACCGTAGCGCCATCCTTAACCATATCGGCGGTAACAAATCCGGGGCGGCCGAGCGCAGCAATTATAATGTCGGCATTACGGGTGATTTCGGCAAGATTCTCTGTTGCCGAGTGACATACAGTTGTTGTAGCGTCCACACCTTTTTGCATCATAAGGGCTGCGAGCGGTTTACCCACTATATTGCTTCGTCCTATAATAACACAGTTTTTGCCACGTGTAGGTACATTGTAGCGCTTGAGAAGTTCTACAATACCGGCCGGGGTAGCCGAGTGGAAACACGGCAGACCGATTGACTGGCGACCCACATTAACGGGATGGAAGCCGTCGACGTCCTTGGACGGAAGTATGGCCTCTGTGATTTTCTGTTCGTCGATGTGCGCAGGCAGAGGAAGCTGAATTATGAAGCCGTCAACGTTTGAATCCTTGTTCAGCTTATCAATGAGATCAAGAAGCTCGGCTTCGGTAACGTCATCCTCGCGGCGTATGATTGTAGAGTCAAAGCCGCAGGCCTCGCAAGCCTTGGCCTTGTTGGCTACGTAGGTCTCGCTGCCACCGTCGTGACCAACGAGAACTGCAACGAGGTGCGGACGGCGATGTCCTTCAGCCACACGAGCAGATACTATTTCGGCTATTTCCGCCTTAATATTGGCGGCAGTCTGTTTTCCATCAATAAGTTGCATACAATCTGATATTATTTCGTTCCGGTATTATTTTAATCCGGGCATTCCGGGCATTCCTTTCAGGCCTCTCATGCCTTTCATTGCGCTCATAGCGCCCATCGGACCCTTCATGGAGCCAACCTTGCGCATCATCTCGCGTGTCTGCTGGAATTGTTTTAGCAGGCGGTTGACTTCTTGAATTGTAGTTCCCGAACCCATGGCAATACGTTTTACGCGTGTACCCTTGATGACTTCGGGGTGTTCACGTTCATATACGGTCATTGAGTTGATGATGGCTTCAACGCCTTTGAATGCGTCATCGGGCACGTCAATATCCTTAATGGCTTTTCCAAGGCCGGGAATCATGGCTGCAAGATCCTTGATGTTACCCATCTTCTTGATCTGCTGTATCTGCTTGTAGAAGTCAACGAAGGTATACTGGTTCTTACGCAGTTTGCGGGCGAGTTCTTCCGCTTCTTTTTCATCAAACTGCTGTTGAGCTTTTTCTACAAGAGAAACGATATCACCCATGCCGAGGATTCGGTCGGCCATACGCGAGGGGTGGAAAACGTCAATGCCGTCGAGGGTTTCACCTGTTCCGACAAACTTGATGGGCTTGTTGACGACAGTGCGGATTGACAGAGCGGCACCACCACGGGTATCACCATCGAGCTTGGTGAGTACAACGCCGTCAAAGTCAAGACGTTCATTGAACGTGCGTGCTGTGTTCACAGCATCCTGACCGGTCATTGCATCAACAACAAACAGTGTTTCGCTCGGCTTGATGGCATTCTTGATATTTTCGATCTCTACCATCATCTGCTCATCGACAGCCAGACGGCCGGCGGTGTCTATGATTACGAGGTCGTTATGATTCTGTCTGGCGTACTCAAGCGATTTCTTGGCGATTTCTACCGGATTTTTTGATCCTTCTATAGTGAATACGGGCACATCAATAGACTGTCCGAGAACCTTGAGCTGGTCGATAGCCGCAGGACGGTAAACGTCGCAGGCAACCAGCAGCGGGCGAAGAGCTTTCTCGCTTTTGAGCTTCTTTGCAAGTTTACCTGAGAATGTTGTTTTACCTGAACCCTGGAGACCTGACATAAGTATGATGGCAGGACGGTCCTTGAGGTTTATGCCGGATGTGTCGCCACCCATAAGTGCTGTGAGTTCGTCATGGACAATCTTTACCATGAGTTCACTTGGCTTGATGGCTGTGAGCACGTTCTGACCGAGAGCTTTTTGCTTTACAGTGTCGGTGAATGTCTTGGCTACTTTGTAGTTGACATCGGCATCAATCAATGCGCGGCGTACGTCCTTAAGGGTTTCCGCTACGTTGATTTCGGTGATTTTGCCTTGGCCTTTAAGTATTTTAAAGCTCCGTTCGAGCCTGTCGCTGAGTTTTTCAAACATATATGATTCAGTGTTATAGCTTGTTAGTTGCTGTATCGGGGAAGATTACAGTAGGCTTGAAATTGCGTGCCTCCTCAAAGGGCATGCTTGCGTATGACATTATTATGACAATATCTCCGGGCTGCACCAGACGAGCTGCCGCACCATTCAGGCAAATCACGCCGCTGCCACGAGGGCCGGGGATTGTGTAGGTGTCGAGCCTTGCACCGTTATTGTTGTTTACAATGTATACGCGCTCGCCGGCAATTATATTGGCAGCATCGAGCAAATCCTCATCAATTGTTATGCTGCCTATGTAGTCGAGACGCGACTCGGTGACAGTAACACGATGGATTTTGGATTTCAGAACTTCTATATTCATTTTTGTTCCGGGTACTTTATATTGTCAATCAGACGTACATCTCCCATCCACACGGTGATGCATCCTACAATTCCATTTTCAGACACCTCGCTCCATGAATGTACGGGCATGAGTGTTTTGGCGTCAACAATCTCGTAATATTCGACTTCCATGCCGTCAATAGCATTGATTTCTTCAATTACCATCTCTCGCAATGAATCCAGGTCGAGTCCATGAAGAGAAAGGCTTGCGTTGTCAACGAGAGTCTGATGAATCAGCGGTGCAATTTCGCGCTGCTCCGGAGTGAGCCTTACGTTGCGCGAGCTCATAGCAAGGCCGTCAGCCTCGCGAACAATAGGGCAGGGTACTATCTCGAGTTTGAAACCCTCAAGTTCTACCATACGACGTATCACAGCAATCTGCTGAAAGTCTTTTTCGCCGAAATAAGCTTTGTCGGGTTGAACGAAATCGAAGAGTTTGCTGACAACCTGAGCTACACCGTTGAAGTGACCGGGGCGCATGGCACCTTCCATTACTTCGGCAACTGAACCAAGGTCGAAAACTCTGGTGTCGGGTTCGGGATAAACTTCTTCTACAGCAGGAACGAAAGCCACATCTACATTGGCCTGCTCCAGCTTCTCGCAGTCAGCCTCAACTGTACGGGGATAGGTAGCCAGATCGTTCTGGTTATTGAACTGAGTGGGATTGACAAAAACACTTACAACCACGAATCCACATTCGCGGCGCGCACGCTCTATGAGCGAGATGTGACCGGCATGTAAAGCGCCCATAGTGGGTACAAGACCTACAGAAAGGCCTTTTGCTTTGGCGTTGGCCACAGCTTGGCGCAGACCGGCAACTGTTGAAATGATTTCCATTTTCAAAAATGATTTTTTTAAATCAGCCGCAAAATTACTCATTATTCTTAATTTATGCAAACGTGAATTGTTTTTTTGCATGGCTCTTTCATTTAACTTTTAATATCGAAGAGCCTTATAACATTTGCAAAAGATAAAAATTAGATGTAACTTTGCATTAATGAAAACCACGATTATAATAAGGATAGCTCTGCTTTTTGTGGCCTGGTTGGTCACAGTATGTCTGTTAATTGTTTCAAACAAGCAATTTACACCATATATGGCATTCGTAATCGTGGCCTCGGCAATAATTGTTTTCGTTCCTGTATATAAAAAGTATATCAGAAATGGGAAAAAGTAATCATACGGGCAACGGATATGCGTTGCTTGATAATATAAATTCTCCGGCTGACCTTAGGAAGCTGTCGGTAGAGCAGCTGCCACAGCTTTGTGATGAGATACGACAGTTTCTTATCAAGACATGCTCGGTAAATCCGGGACATTTCGCATCGAGTATGGGTGCGGTTGAGATGACTGTGGCATTGCATTATGTCTTTGATACTCCCTACGATCGTCTTGTGTGGGACGTCGGGCATCAGGCCTACGGACACAAATTGCTTACAGGCAGACGCGACAAGTTCTCAACCAACAGAAAACTTGGCGGAATAAGCGGTTTTCCCAACCCGGATGAAAGTGAATACGACACATTTACAGCCGGCCACGCATCCAATTCGATAAGCGCGGCTCTCGGTATGGCTGTAGCTGCCCGTCTGAACAATGAAAAAAGGAATGTTGTGGCTATTATCGGCGATGCTTCGGTAAGCGGAGGGCTTGCCTTTGAAGGTATCAACAATGCTGCGAATACTCCCAATAACCTGCTAATAGTGCTGAACGACAACGATATGTCTATTGACCGTAACGTAGGGTCTTTAAATTCATATCTCGCGCATCTTACCACTTCGCCCGGATATAATAAATTCAGATACGGCTTGTACCGCATGTTGCGCAAAGCCCGACTCGTGAATGAAAGAGGCAAGGGGGCAATACTCAGGTTCAACAACAGTTTGAAATCACTGCTTGTACATCAGCAAAACATATTCGAGGGCTTAAATATCAGATATTTCGGTCCTTTTGACGGACATGATGTTGTCAAGATAGTGCGTGTGCTTACCGATATACGCGACATGGAAGGCCCACGATTGCTACACTTGCGCACAGTAAAAGGCAAAGGATATGCTCCGGCAGAGGCGGAACCATGGAAATGGCATGCACCCGGAAAATTTGAGCCTGAAACAGGAGTACGGGCTTGCGATAAAACTGTTTGCAATGATTCTCCCGTAAAATATCAGGAAGTTTTTGGCCATACTTTGCTTGAACTTGCTGAAAAAGACAAGCGTATAGTGGGAATAACCGCAGCTATGTCGTCGGGCACTTCAATGGAAATAATGCAGGCTAAATTGCCTGAACGAGTGTTTGACGTAGGTATTTCAGAAGGTCATGCGGTTACGTTTGCCGGCGGACTTGCAAAAGATGGCATGCGGCCTTTCGTAGCCATATACTCAAGCTTCCTGCAAAGGGCATACGACCATATAATCCACGATGTCGCCATACAGAAACTTCCGGTAACCTTGTGTATAGACCGTGCCGGTATAGTAGGTGAAGACGGTGTCACTCATCACGGAGCTCTTGACCTGGCATATCTGCGTTCAATCCCCAATCTTATAGTGGCTGCTCCGGCTGATGAATCTACATTGCGCAACCTGATGTTTACTGCGGCAAACAATGATTTCGGGCCGTTTGCAATCCGCTATCCGCGAGGCAACGGCAATTCTGTGCAGTGGCGCACTCCCATGCATTCAATTGAAGTAGGGCGTGGTGTCAAGGTTTCAGAAGGACAGGATGTGGCTGTGATTTCTATAGGCACACCACGCGACAGCGTTAAGGAAGCTATTGAAATGGCACGCAAAGAAGGTATAAATGCAGCTCATTACGACATGATTTTTCTTAAACCTGTTGACGAGGATATTCTCAAAGAGGTGGCTGAAAAAGCTTGTCCTGTAATCACGGTTGAAGATGGTACGGTAAATGGAGGATTGGGGGGCGCTGTAGCCGAATGGATGACATCGCACGGCTATAAGCAAAAAATAGTACGTCTTGGTATACCTGATTCCTTTATAACACATGGCTCACCTGCCGAACTTAAAACAATGTGCGGCTTTGATACAAATAGCATATACGAGGCTATATTGAAGGTCGCAAACAGGCATTAAAAAGTCAATGAAAATAGTGATTGCCGGTGCCGGCGAAGTAGGCACACACCTTGCCAAATTGCTTTCGTACGAGGAGCAGGATATAATCGTGATTGATGAGGACGGTGATAAACTTGATGTCCTTGATTCGTCATATAACCTGATGACGGTAAAAGGAAGCCCTACATCATTCTACACATTGAAGGATGCTCATACCGGCAAGGCTGACTTGTTTATAGCCGTCACACCATCCGAGTCAACCAACCTTGTATCGTGTTCTATTGCTAAAAGCCTTGGCGCTCAGACCACTGTAGCACGTATCTCGCACTACGGATTCATGGATCCCGCTAATAAGGAAGCTATGACCAGAATGGGTGTTGACAGGCTTATTTATCCTGAATATCTGGCTGCTCGCGAGATAAACACAGCTCTACAACATTCATGGGTAAGAAATTGGTTTGAGCTGCATGAAGGCCAGATAATACTGGTGGGCGTACGTATTCGCGAGAATGCCCCCTTGGCCGGTATGCAACTTAAGGAATTCGCCACTACAACGGGGCATTTCCATGTGTCTGCCATCAGACGTAACCACGAGACTATCATACCTCGCGGTAATGACTATATGCTTGCAGGGGATGTGCTGTATATAACCTGTACACGTGAACATATAGATGATTTGATAAAGCTGTGCGGTAAGGTGCAGCAACGTATCAAGCGCGTAATGATCATGGGCGGAAGCAAAATAGCAATACGCTTGCTTGACATCGTGGGCGACAGATATAAATTCACTATCATCGACAACAACCGAGAGGTATGCGCTTCTCTTCCTGAAAAATGTCCGAATGCCGAGATAATTCATGGCGATGCACGAGACCCGGAAGTGCTGGTTGATGCAAATATTTACGATTGTGATGCTTTCATAGCTCTCTCACCAAGCTCGGAGTCAAATATTCTCACAACACTTTCTGCAAAGGAATTCGGAATAAAGAAAAGTGTAGCCGAGGTGGAGGACATACAGTTCATACAGCAGGCCGAAGCATTGGGTATAGGTTCGGTTATAAACAAGAAGTTGCTTGCTTCAAGCACAATCTTCCAGCTGCTGCTTGATACCGACTCATCCACATCAAAGTGTCTCGCACTGACTGATGCCGAAGTGGCAGAGCTGGAAGTGAAACCCGGGGCAAAAATCACCCGTGCCGAAGTCAAGAATCTGCATCTCGACCGCAGTATGACCCTCGCGGCTCTTATAAGGAACGGTCAGGGTAGGTTGGTTACGGGTAACACGACTTTCCAGACCGGTGACAAGGTTTTGATATTCTGTTTGGCCGGATCACTGCACAAAGTAGAACGCCTTTTCACTTGAACATGAAACCCACACGGAATAAAAAGATAAATTTCAGAATGCTCGGCAACACCATAGGCGGGCTTTTGATTCTTGAAGCTGTCTTTATGGTAATTCCTTTGGTTACCGCACTTATATATGAAGAAAAAGATTGGGAAGCATTCGGTTTTACCGCCGCATTTACAGCGTTGAGCGGAATATTGATGCGCCGGATACCTGTGAGGTCTAACAGAATGGGTAAGCGAGAGGGATTTATTCTGACTGCTTCAGTGTGGATTTTCTTTTCCTTGTTCGGGATGATTCCGTTTATCATAAGCTCAACCCCTGTCAGCGCAAGCTCAGCATTCTTTGAAGCAATGTCGGGTTTCACTACTACTGGTGCAACGTCTGTGACCATACCGATAACCGAGTTGAGCCATGGCATAATAATATGGCAGGCACTGATGCAGTGGCTTGGAGGCATGGGTATAATAATCTTCACACTTGCGGTGGTTCCGGCATTGAATAATTCGGGAGGTATGCTCATGTTCAATGCCGAAGCTACAGGTGTGATTCATGACAAGATAAGACCGCGCATAAGCCAGACTGCCATGACGCTTTGGGGTATGTATCTGATATTGACCTTAATACTTATTTCGTTACTATGGATTGGGCCTATGGATCTGTTTGACAGTATTTGTCATGCTTTCGGCACCATATCAACGGGCGGCTACTCAAATAAAGCTCAATCTGTAGCGGAATTCGGGTCGAATTATGTGCTCGGCGTGATTTGTATATTCATGTTTTTGAGCGGAATCAATTTTGCTCTGCTGTATAAGACCATCTTCTTGCAAAATTGGCAGCGATTCCGAAATGATGATGTGATAAAAGCATATATCGGAATCATTGTCGTGTTTTCCATATTATTTGCGGTAGGACAATTGATAAGAACCGGATATACGTCGTTTACCGACATTGCATTTTATTCTGTCTTTCAGGTAGTGTCTACGCTAACATCAACCGGATATTTAGCTCCCGGTTTCTTCATGTGGGAACCATTTATACTTGCACTTGTGTTTGTGATGATGTTTTGTGGCGGTTGTGCAGGTTCTACCAGTGGAGGCGCAAAGATAGACCGCGTGATTTACTTGAAAAGATTTATCGACAACGAACTACACCATTGTATTCATCCAAACAGTGTATTGTATGTCCGTTATAATGGTAAGATTGTAAGTCCTGATATTGTGCGCAAGACAATTGCATTCCTTTGCATATTCATGATACTTGTAGTATCGGGTGGCACAGCTTTGTCTTTTTTAGGTCTGCCACCGGTAGATTCGTTCTTCTCATCACTATCCTGCCTGTGCAATACCGGTTTTGGAGCTTCAATCACAGGATATGGTGACGACTTTGCCACAATGCCCGATTTGGCCAAATGGATAATGTCTTTCCTTATGCTTATCGGGCGCCTTGAGATTTATACAGTCTTGCTGCTGTTCACACCGTCATTCTGGAAGTAACAGGGCAAATGCCACAATAATCACACCGGAATTACAAGCATGGGTATGTCTGCTTCAAACAGGATTTTGTGTGCCAGGCCGGGATTGAAGAATCGCGACAGAGCGTTCTTGCGACGGTTGGGCAATACCAATAGGTCGTAATTATGCTCGGCCTGAAGTGAACGGAGTTCGTCTATCGCTGTCTTTGGTGAGATAGGTACAGTCTGGAAGTCAAAATGGCTGAAAGTCTTACGGCAATATTCGCTCAGGGCAATGGCCGAACGCCCTGCGGCCCGGTCTGTAAAACGTCTGCGCTGCGGTATATGAATGATGGTGACCTCGGCATGAGAATTTGAGAAATATCTGTACAAGGTATCCATTGCGATGATATCTTCCTGGTCGAGATTGCTGAAGAACAGGATATTGCGAGGTGTGGCCTTTACCTTGGCATCAACCGATTCAGGTACGGTAAGTACTGAGAAGTGTCCTGCATCGAGAACCTCGGCCGTAACGCTGCCTATAAGCTCTTTTTCCTTTCGTTGTGATGTGCGTGTACCCATTACAACGAGATAAGGGGAATTCAATTTTGAATACTCGATGATGGCATCTTCAGGCACGCCCTCTACAACAGATGTCAGGCAACGAACTACGGGCAATTTGCCTTCTTTCATCATGGTCTTGATACGCTTTACAAAGTCTGTCATGCGTTTGTTGGCTTCGTTGACAAACTTGATGGTATCTTCAGCATCTGCAATACCGTATGTGAGGTTATCAGACAACTGGACCATTCCGGAAAGACGCGGGTCGATGTAAGCATTAAGAAAAGTAACATCGGTGTTTCGTGATGCAGCAAGCCACACGGCTACTACTGCGGCCTGCAGAGAATGATCGCTGAAGTCGGTCGGTACAAGAATTGAGCGTGCCGGAATCTTGGCCGATTGCGGATGCGCCTCGTGTGAGAAAATTTCGGGATTCTCTACGATTCTGAGGGCTAATGGCAAATCACTTTCATGTATGCGGACTCTTACACCCGATGAAACTTCCGGCTGTTCAAGATTGACATTTTGCAATGTAGTACTGATTCCTTCGTTTTCAAGGAGCTGTTTAACTTCCATTGCTCGGTCGTAAGTGTGGATTGCAAGAGTTATCAGACGCATGACATTGAGATGATATTATGAAAAATCAGGAACCGGAAACGAGCCAATCCCGTACCGGTTCCCAATTTAGAAGTTATGCATATTTATTCAGCTTCGTTTTCTTTGAGGATAGAAACGGCCATGTCGTAGATGGTGGGATCGTCGAGTACAACAATACCTCCGTCGGGACCGGGTTCGATATGAAGACCCATGTTCTTTCCGTATTCATAGTTTGAGCCGCCGAAGTAGTTGCGAACGGTCTGCACTGTTACGTTGAGTTTATCTGCGATTTTGTGCATCGAACCGTCAGGCAAACTGTCTTTAAGGCGGCGAAGCTCGTTGAAGGTGATGGTCTTAGACATAATTTTATCAGTTTTTATAGGTTATTTAATATGCATGTTGTAGTTTTACGGCTTAAAATTATAACTTTATTTCCAATTGAGCAAACAAACAGCAAAAATTGTGATATGTTTAAGAACATGTTTTTGATTTTTGAAGCTGTAATAAGTTGTATATATAGCTAATACATCTTTTCTGAATTGTTCCTGCCATGTATGTGTGATAATATGTGCAATACTTATGTCGGCAATACTTTCAGATTGCTTGCCCGGTGATTCAAAATATCTTTTTTTATAAAACAGGTGCATTATTTAGCGGAAAGTTCGTAAATTTGCAGTTCTTAAAAAAATAAACGATTCAATGCCACAAGTATCAGAAAGAGGCAACAAAATGCCTGCATCACCCATCCGCCGTCTCGTACATTATGCTAATGAGGCTGCTGCCAAGGGTGTAAAGGTTTATCGCCTCAATATAGGCCAGCCTGATGTGCCCACACCTCCCGAAGCTCTTGAAGCTTTGAAACACATAGACCGAAAGGTTTTGGAATACAGCCCCTCGGAAGGCTTGTTATCGTTGCGTGAGAAATTGCGTGAATATTACCACCGCTTTAATATAGAGGTGGAAACAGATGATATCATCGTTACAACCGGTGGTTCAGAAGCTGTATTGTTCGCATTCATGGCATGTCTGGATCCCGGAGATGAAATAATAGTGCCGGAGCCTGCGTACGCTAATTATATGGCGTTTGCAATTTCGGCCGGAGCCAAGATCGTAACAGTGCCTTCAACTATAGATTCAGGGTTTGAGCTGCCTCCGGTTGAGGAGTTTGAAAAGCTTATAACCCCAAAGACAAAGGGTATATTGATTTGCAATCCTAATAATCCTACGGGCTATCTCTATACAATGAAAGAGATGCTGCAAATTCGTGATCTGGTTAAACAACATGATCTGTTCTTGTTTTCAGATGAAGTGTATCGTGAATTCTGCTACACGGGCGCTCCATATATTTCGGCATTCCACCTGCCCGGAATAGAGGATCAGGTAGTGCTGATTGATTCCGTATCGAAGCGCTATAATGAATGCGGTATAAGAGTAGGAGCATTGATTACCAAGAACAAGGCATTGAAGACCAATGTAATGAAATTCTGTCAGGCCAGGCTCTCACCTCCATTATTAGGACAGATAGTAGCAGAAGCCTCGATTGATACTCCGCCCGAATATATGTTGCAGACATACAATGAATATGTCGAACGACGTAAATTTCTGGTTGACCGCATCAACAGGATACCGGGGTGCTACACGCCCATACCTATGGGTGCGTTTTACACCGTGGTACGGCTGCCGGTAGATGATGCTGAGAAATTCTGCATCTGGTGTCTTACTGAATTTAATTACGAGAATCAGACAATATTTATGGCTCCGGCTTCAGGCTTCTATGCTACTGAAGGTATGGGCCTTGACGAAGTACGTATGGCATACGTGCTTGAAAAAGAAGAGCTTTCGCGTGCGATGGATGTACTCGAAAAAGCTCTTATGGAATATCCGGGAAGAAAAAATTGATTTGATAAGGTATAAAAAAAGTAATGAAAAAGATTGCTTCATGTATTATGGCAGCCGCGATGGCTCTCAATTCATCAGCCGCAGACACGGCTACTACTCAATCAGTTGATTATCGTCCTACTTTTGGCGGTGTATTCCGCACCCGTTGGGAAATGGCCACAGATGATGGTCATGGCGGCGAAAACAGGTTTACAGTAAGAAATGCACGTGTGTGGCTTAAAGGTAAAATAGCCCCTCAGCTGCAGTACTATCTGCGTGCGGATCTCTGTGACATGGGCACAATGAAGTTCCTTGACGGGTGGGCCAGATTCAACCTCCCCGAGAACTTTGCAGTTCAGGCAGGTCAGTTCCGTGTGCCGTTTGGTGTGGATGCTTTCCGCGGACCGGGCACATACATCTTTGCAAACCGTTCATTCATAGGCCGCGACGATGCCAATAATCGCGCGGTAGGTATTCAGGGTATGTATGAACCCACATCATTACCATTGAAGCTGCACATGGGCGTTTTTTCCAATCATAAGATTTCTGATCACACACCGTGGTCTAAAGAAATGACCTTTGCGGCTAAGGCTACTTATGAAGTCGGCCCTGTTACATTCGCAGCCGGTTTCCAAACCATTTGCCCCGACTCTATACGCATG
The DNA here is from genome assembly GCA_947072905.1 of uncultured Bacteroidales bacterium. Lineage (GTDB taxonomy): Bacteria > Bacteroidota > Bacteroidia > Bacteroidales > Muribaculaceae > CAG-873. The sequence continues at coordinate 30,929 of CAMTKF010000001.1, read as the reverse complement.
AATATGGCAGACGCTGCCGTGACATTCAAGTCGGGCCGTTTCACCGCCGAAGGCGAATATATGTATACCCATTATACAAATGATTCGTACCATGATGCCCATTCTTTCAACGTATGGGCCGATTATGGAATTCCACTGAAAGGCTTCTTTAAAAAATGGAGCTTTCAGGGCCGATTCGAAACCGTATCGAGCCGTTCAAACGGCGTATGCAACAATACAGGTCATCTGACCCAGACATTCCCCAAGCGTCAGCGCCTTACTGTAGGAACAACACTGGCTTATATCCGCAAGCCCGTAAAGTGCGAACTGCTGCTTGATTACGAAAAATATTTTTATAAAGACAGCTATTCACCTTCCATCGACCGCGATGATAAGATTGTAGCTGAACTCGTTGTAGTATTCTGATGAAATTTATATCTTGGAACGTTAACGGCCTTAGGGCAATTGTAGGCAAAGGCTTTGCCGAAATATTCAAAAGTTTCGACGCAGATTTTTTCTGTCTGCAGGAAACCAAATTGCAGGCAGGACAGCTTGACCTGGAATTCGACGGTTATGAATCGTACTATGATTATGCTTTGCGCAAAGGCTACTCCGGTACAGTGACGTTTACCCGTCACAAGCCGGAGGCGTTTTCCCAAGGTATAGGTATTGACGAACACGATCAAGAGGGACGTGTGGTAACACTCGATTTCGGGAATTTTTACCTTGTAAATGTGTATACCCCGAATTCGCAAAGCGAACTTGCAAGGCTTGACTACAGAATGGAGTGGGAGCGTGAGTTTGCCGATTATGTATGCCGTCTCGACAAGGAAAAGCCTGTGATAATATGCGGTGATTTAAATGTGGCCCACGAGGAAATAGACCTCGCAAATCCCAAGACCAACAGACGCAGTGCAGGATTTACCGATGAAGAACGTTCGGCAATGACCTCGCTTCTGTCAAGAGGGTTTGTAGATACTTTCAGATACCTTCATCCCACACAGGAAAAGGCATATTCATGGTGGAGCTACCGTGGTGGAGCAAGAGCCAGGAATGTAGGCTGGCGTATTGATTATTTCCTGATTTCAGAGCGTCTTGCTCCCAAGCTTAAAGATGCTTCAATTCATGCAGATGTTACCGGCTCTGACCATTGTCCGGTATCTATAGAAATTGATTTATAATATGGGGATAAAAGCTCTGTTTTTTGATATAGACGGAACTCTTGTAAGTTTCAAGACTCATGAAATTCCCGGGTCAACCGTAGCCGCTCTTGAACAGGCGCACGACTCGGGTGTGAAAATATTCATATCAACGGGGCGTCCCCCTATTTTTATAAATAATGTAGGTGCTATATCCCATCTTGTAGAGGGTTATATTACAACCAACGGAGCCTATTGTTTCTGTAAGGATGAGACAATATCGCTTAGTCCCATTGATACTGATGATGTGCGTGAAGTACTCGAAATATGTAAAAGGCTCGACAGAGCATGCATAGTAGTAGGTACCAAGAGCCGGGGCATGTATAATTATAAAAAGTATGATGCCGACTTTTTCAAAAAACTGCTCAATGCCCCGGCATTTAATGAGAACGATGATATAGAGTCGGTGCTGAGGGAGCCGGTACTTCAGCTTACTCCATTCATCCCCGAAGATGAGGAACAGCTCGTTAAAGGGGATTTGAGCAGTGTGGAGATGAGCCGCTGGTGTCCGTACTTTTTTGATATCACCGCTAAGGGGGTTACCAAGGCAAAAGGCATGGCTGAGATTGCACACCGTTTTGGCTTTTCATTGAACGAAACCATTGGATTTGGTGACGGAGGCAACGATATAAGTATGCTGAAGGCTGCCGGGGCAGGGGTTGCGATGGGAAATGCAAATGATGCTGTAAAAGAAATCGCCGACTATGTGACAAACACAGTCGACGATGATGGTATTGCTAATGCCCTGAGGCATTACGGTGTCATAAAATAGACGACATAATTGCAGCCAAGGGGGCGACAGCCAGAATGGAGTCGATACGGTCGAGGATACCTCCATGACCCGGAATAAGGTTCCCGGAATCCTTTACGTTGAGGTTTCTCTTGATGAGCGATTCAAACAGATCGCCGAACGTGCCGAACAAGCTGACCAGAGCAGCATACAAACCCCAGATAACCAGCTTCTCGCCTTCTGCATGGCCTATGATTAAGGCTGAAACGACACCGGCAACAATGCAGAGGATGAAACCTCCCCAAAATCCTTCCCAGGTTTTCTTAGGTGACAGGCGTTCGCACATTTTGTGGCGTCCCATGCTCATGCCTGAAAGATATGCACCCGTATCGTTGACCCAAATCAAAATAAAGGTTATCAACACGAGCGCCTTGCCATCTGTATAATTTGAATATGCGATGTAGAGCAGAAGCAACGGCCAGGCAAGATAACACATTGAAAGAAGAGAGTAAAGCATTGATTTAGCCGGATTTTCTCCTTTGTCAGCCACTGCCAGAATTATACGCAGTGAAATATACAATACACCAAAACTGATGAGATAAGTGCCGCCCAGGCTTGAATACAGATTAATCAAAGACAAACCGGCCAACAAGCACAACGCCATTGCAATATCAAATAAACGTATTTTACCTGACATCGGCGACCTTTTTGTAAGCAATGACTGCAGCTCATACATAGAGAGTACAATCAGAATACCGGTAAGAATTGCAAACCATAGATTCCCTGCGAGAATGCAGCCTATTATAAGGGCTACATAGACCGCTCCCGACAGGGAACGGACAAACATATTTTTTAATTTTGAGTTTTCCACGATATAAATGTACTTGATAACAGTTAAACCATTCGGTGGCCTGATGATGCACCCTTGAATTCTTCATCAATCTTGGCGTGCTGCTCAACATGAGCCTTGGCGGAACTATTGTCGAGCTTCATCCTTACTTTCATTTGATCGAAGCCTTTACCATATACACCATTTACATTGGCCTGAGTTATGAATGCCTCAGGATCAATGCTCTTGATAATGCGGAATATATGAACTGATTCTATTTTGCGTGCCATAACCAAAAGAATCTTCACATCTTGTTTAGAATACCAGCCCATACCGTTGAGTATTGTGCAGCCGCGGCGTGCCTCATTGTTGATTGCAGTAGCAATTTCTTTCCATCGAGCTGAGAAGATGGTGAACTGGACAGCCTGACGGTTGGTATTGATGAGAAGATCGGCCATGTATGAGCTCATGAAGAGAACAATAAAGCCGTAAACTACATTATCAACCTTATGGAAGATTAGATATGATGACGATATTATACACATATCTACATAAAGCATCATGCGCCCTATGGTGACATTTGTGTATTTTGCAACCATTGCTGCAACAATATCAGTACCGCCGGTAGATCCGCCATGGGTGAAGGCCATGCCAATACCCACACCGGCCATTATACCACCGATAACGCAGCTTAAGAACGGGTCAAGCGAGAATATATCGCCGCACAATGGGATGGCAATACCCATCATCAACGATATCATTGTCGCACCAAAAATTGTGCCGATAACGAATTGTTTTCCGACAATTTTATAAGCTATGGCAAGAAGCGTAAGGTTCAGCGCATAGTTAGCTACGGCAATGGGCATACCGGTTGTGAAATACAATATGGTACTGAGACCGGCAACACCTCCGATTACAACATCGTGAGGTAAAATAAAGGATGCAAATCCGAAAGCATATATGGCTGTACCAAGAGTAATGAAAAAATAGTCTTTTATAGTACGCCAAATTTTAGTTCCGTTAACCTTTGTAGTCATGGTTTGTTCAGGAGTATGAAATTTTGTGCAAATATACTCAGTTTTTTGCAAAATGCATACTTCCTAAGGAAATAAATTTGACACTATGCCAATATAAAGTGCTATCTGCCCCTGTTCATATTCAAATCTCCAAGATTAACGGTGGGTGTCGTATTCTGCTGAGGTCTGCCCATATTTCCTGGACGATTATTTCCTCCGGACGGCCGTGAGGGTATCACAGTCTGTGCAGGACGTGACGGTATGATTACTTGAGGCGGATTTGGCACAGGCCTTACCGGCGGCCTGAAGGCCGGCGAATAGTCAATCACAGGACCGGGGCCGTAAATAGGTGCCGGACCCGGATAATAATACCATGGATTATTCCATACCTGATTGGAATAGGCTCCGTCTCCATACCAGTATGGACCCACACCGCCACTGTCAACATCAACGCCAAATCCAAGGTCGGCGCATGAACCCAATGTCAGACTCAATGTACCTGCAAGTACTAAAAACGCAGAATTCTTCAATATTTTCATAACTTCAGTATTAACTATTTATATAACAAGTTAAACCTGAAAAAGTCAGACGCCGCATATCTAAAACTGTTTTAGGATGCAACGTCTGACCTTGTGAAATACGGAAGCCTTAAAGCGTGTTCTGCTTGAGCTGTTCGGTATATGAGTTGATTCGCTTGAGCTGTTTGGGTATATCAATCGACTGAGGGCATGCGCTAAGGCAAGTTCCGCAACTGATGCAACGATCGGCCTGGCGCAGTTTTTCTACAGCTCGGTCGTAACCAATGAGATAAGCCCTGCGGGCTTTGACATATTGCGGATCGCGCTTGTCAAGCGGCAGCCGGTCTTCGTTCAGGCATTTGTTATAATGTGCGAATATGCCGGGAATATCTATACCGTAAGGACATGGCATACAGTATGCGCAGGCTGTACATGGCACCACATCGGCGTCAGCTATATTTTTAGCACAAACCATAAGGAAGTCGGTCTCTTCATCGGTAAGAGGCTCCAAAGAAGAGTATGTACGGGTATTATCCTCAAGATGTTCCATGTAAGTCATACCGCTGAGCACAGTCAACACACCGGGCTGAGCAGCAAACCGGAACGCCCATGATGCCGGGCTTGCATCCGGACGACGGCTTTTCATTTTTGAATGGACGTTTGACGGAACATTTGCCAGTCGACCACCCAATAAAGGCTCCATTATCACACACGAGATATTACGTTTCTCGAGTTCTTCATACAGCCAGCGGGCGGTTATCCCATTGCTTTCAGCCGGATGTTCCCAGTTTATATAATTAAGTTGTATCTGAACGAAATCCCAATGTACATCGCCATCATCGTGCATCTTTAAAAGCTCGTTGAACGCATTGATATCGCCATGATAAGAGAATCCGAGATTGCGAATTACACCTTTGGCTTTTTGCTCTTTGAGGTAATCAAGCATTCCGTTCTCGATATATCTCTTGCGCATGGTTTCAACGCCACCGCCGCCTATGCTGTGAAGGAGATAATAATCAATATAGTCTGTCTTGAAATATTCAAGTGACTTTTTGAACATCTCTACAGACTTTTCTTTCGGATATGTAGACGGGTCGAAATTAGAGAGTTTGGTTGCGATAAAATAGCTGTCGCGCGGGTATCGGCTCAGCGATTCGCCCATTATTTGCTCAGATTCGCCTTTGCAGTAAACCGGTGACGAATCATAATAATTCACACCATGAGCCATAGCATAGTCAACCAATTCGTCAACCGCTTCTCTGTCTATTTCAGAATCAGGCCCGTCTATTCGGGGCAGACGCATGCAGCCAAAACCGAGAATACTCACAGTGTCACCGGTAGAAGAATTGATGCGCATAGTCATCTTCCCTTCAGGTTTTGAAGATGATGATGTTTGTTCTGATTTGTTTTTATCGGAATCGCAGCCTACCAATGCTACAGCTCCGGCAGCCAAAGAGGCTGTACGCAGAAAATGTCTGCGGCTTATGAAGTTATTATTATTATTCATTAGATGGTGTGATGTCTTTCAATTCCTTCAACATGGATGGCGGCTTTGTTATTGCGGTTGGAGACAACTGTGCCTACAGGGCAGTAATATTCGCATGAGCCGCAACCTATGCATAATCCGGCATCAACAACCGGCATCAGCTTGCCTGAACCATTTTCCACTTCAATCATCTCGATAGCTCCGGCAGGGCAGCTTTGAGAACACAGACCGCATTTTTGACCGTGAGCCCCTGAAATGCAGATATTGGCATCAACAACAGCCGTACCTATCTTTGTTGAGCTTTTGGTTGCAATATCAATCGGTAATATGGCTCCCGCAGGGCAAAGGTCCGAGCATTTGGTGCATTCAGGGCGACAATATCCTTTCGAGAAATCCATTACCGGCTGCATGAAATTTGACAAGTCTGTGGAAGGCGATAACACTTCGTTAGGACAATTGCTGATACACAGCTGGCAAGCGGTGCAATGAGAAGCAAGCCATTTGAGACCTTTTGCTCCGGGAGGTACCAATTTTACCTTTCTATCTGCTTTCTGTTTCAGCTTGAGGGGAGCAAAACCGCCATCCCCATGTCCGAGTGCTGATGCAGCAAGAGAACCTGCAACTACTGCACCACCTGCTATAAAGGCTCTACGTGTAGAATCGGTAGTTTGTTCTTCAGTCTTTTCAGCCTTATTTGAGGAAACATGACAATAGCTGATTGCACCATCCGTACAAACACTGATGCAATTCATACACGCAACACAACGGCTGTAATCAATCTTGTGATTCTTGGCATCTATACACGAAGCTTTGCACTTTCTCGCACATTTGCCACATGAGATACATTTATCTGTATTGATAACAGGCTTGAGCCACGAATATTGTGACATCCAACCTAATAAGGATCCTACCGGACAAATCTGATTGCAGTAGCCACGGCCTGATTTCCACGCATATACAGTTACAATTAAAAATGTTGAAATGGCAATTATGGCTAATGCTGCCGAGAACGGCAGCTGTGGAATGTAGTTGAATGAATAACTGTCATTCAGCGCTGCCTGAGCTGCAAGCTCATTATTAACGAAAACAGAGAAAGGACGACCAAAGAATACTGCCATTCGGCCAAATGCCGAATAAGGCTCCAATAAGGACACCAAAATGGTGCATACACTGCTGATTAAGCCTAAAATAAGTGCGATAGCGAAAATCGCGAAGATAGCTGTTCGTAAGATTTTACGGTTGGGTGAATAACGGAATTTACCCAGCTTGCGTGTTTTCTTTTTTGAAAAGGATATACTTATTCGGCTAACTATATCCTGAAAAATGCCCAACGGGCATATTACCGAGCAGTAAATACGGCCCAGAATTAGAGTGAGGGCAGCAAGCCCTGCGATTGCCAACAGATTAAGGCTCAAAACAGCCGGAATGAATTGTATCTTGGCCATCCACGCCCAATGCTGAGCAGCAAAGCCTGTTACGTCGACAAAAAGTGCTGTTACGGCAAGAAAAGAGATAATAGCAAGGATTATTCTGGTAAGTCGTAGCATTATTTAAACAATGTGATGAGTGTATCTTTGGATAAATTTTCTAAATCTATATCAGGTTCAGTACCGGAATTTTCATCATATTCAATGAATCCGGCTTGTAACATAAGATTTTTCAGCTTGATGTATGAACTGAATTTTTCGCCCAATGCGCTTTCAAATGTAAATGATTCCGGTAAGTCAGGAATGCGCTTGTTGCCTGCATTGATTGAAGAAAAATAAACTTTCTTATCATGAATTATTCCTACTACCTGCTCTTTTTTATCACTGATCATATCTTCCTGAAAGCGTATGCTGTCGGGGTTTACCATATAGTTCAGCGAGAGATCGGTGATATTGTCATTTCCAAAGAAAAGTCTGTACTTTGATCCTTGTTCGCCATTGAAGCGCAAGACTCTGATTGTGCAGTCAGGCCACTTATCCTTACCGTAGAATATCTCTGTAGCCTCAGGGTCGGCATTTGTCATATCTCCGGAGAACATAGCCTGATCAGACTTATGATTGGCGGCCCAGCCTAAATGATTTCCATCCTGGTCAACCATCCATAAGTCGAAATCGCGTGTACCCCAACTGTTTTTCCAATATATACCGATATAATTATTGGTTAGAAGAGTATATGATGAACCGTATGGAACATTGCCTACAAACATTTTTTCCGAACATGGGGCTGCAAGATCAATATCGGCCGGAAATTTCACAGTCAAGGCTTTGCCGGCAGCGCCTTTGGATTTTGCTTTTAGCAGTTCCATGATTCTGCCATTAATCATGTCTGCGATATTGAGAACATGTGAGTCGGAATGTGTTTCTTTTCTTGATTCTTTTATGAAAACCTTTCCGTTGCGTACTAAATATACCTCATATGAAGACGGATTTATCTTCTGTTCGAGATAGTTTGCAAGTTTAATGAGTTTGAAAAGATTTGTTTCTTCAGCAATTGCAGAAGAAATAATCTCAGGGGAGTGGTTAGCGTTCAATATTGATTCAAGCACGCCAACCTCAAGAGGTTTGTGGTAGAGTCTTGCAAGTCGCCTTATTTCGTTGATGGCACTTTTGGCTTTCGGGCGGTCATGTTCAACCGCATTTCTGCGCATAGCTAAGAACAGAGGCTTGAACCGGTAGAAAATGGAAGAGAGTCCGCGCAACTGTTCGGCGTTCAACGATTCAAGTATGTCGGCAGCCACACCATCGACATTATTTACTATATCTGAAAAAGCTGAACTGCTCTTTATAACCAAAGATGAGCCTGATGCACAATACACAAGATACCTGAACAGTGATAACGGTTGTGAAGGCAAAACATTGTAAAGTTTGCAAAGTCGCGCAAGGGCTTCGTAGTTGCCGACTTCATCAACATCTATCTTCCATCCGTATTGTTCGTAGAATAAAGAAAGCTGTTCAACAAGAAGATTAAGAGTAGATTCTGCAAGTGCTACATTGGCATTGAGCATGGCTGAGATTCGTTCGAAAAGCTCCTTTTCGCTACATGGCATAAGCAATGTAAACTTTGAGAACTGCATCTCATCAGGAATGTCGTTCATAGTGAACGTTGGTCCTGAATAATCGGTGCCATAAGTACTCATATAGTGCAGCATCTGGAGAATATACATCTCCAGTTCTGATAATTTTTCTACGGTAGCCCAATTTTTATAGAAGGTTGAATTGAGATTCACTTCCTGTGTTTCGAGGAATTTCAATACATCTGAAGTACAAGCATCGGGATGAACAATATAACCGCATTTCATAGCAGCCTCGTTCACCTTTACCGCATCAAGCAGCTTCTCGTCAGATGAAACTGCTACCAGTTTGAAAAATTTAATCAGCTCAGGAACCATAATATTAAAAAGGCCGGCGGGAAGTAAAATTTGATCATATTCAATAATAGGAACTTCCTATGCCGGCCTTGTATTTTTTACAAATATAGTAAATTAACAAACCTCAGTCAAAAATTCTGATTTATTTAACTTTAATTAAATTGCGACCCTCATACTTTTCCATAAGTTTGCAGGGCTGTTCGGGTATTGGAGCTGATTTCATGGTAGAGGGATCGAAACCGGCCATTATTGTTTGGGCGATACACTTTACATCGCCTGTCGCTTTATTTACTATGCGTTGTTCAAGAGTCAGCGATTTATTGCCTATTTCTGTTACCGCTGTAAGTACTTCGAGCTTTTCATTTATAAGGGTGGGAGAGTAGAAGTTGCAGTTGATGTTGACAATTACAACGTATAATCCCGATTTGATGAAGTCTTGACCAAGCACCGTATTGAAGTAGTTCATCTTTCCAAGATCGAAGAACTGGAGATAAACGGAGTTGTTGAGGTGTCCGAACATATCTATGTCGTTAAACCTTATCTGAAGTTCAAGCCTGTGGTTAAAAGGGAAACCGGCTTCGGGTATTCTTGAATTATCTGACATTATATTTAATGAATTATTAAATCCTTAATTACTTTTTTACCAACAGCCTCGTTGATTTTTTCAACAAGGGCAGATTTAACAAATGCGAGTTCGCTTTTCAATGGGCCTGAATCTAAAAAGACATGCATTACATCTTTATCAACATACCTTTTGACAGTAGCCTGGTTGATGACAGGCCCTACAATGTCGCTCCATAGAAAACAGACTTTCTGACGATTGAATTCGGCTTCGTTGCCATCACTCATCATCATCGCCTTTAGAATATCGCCAACCTGCTGCGCTTCGGTCTGTTTCATAATATCATGTGGGAGTGAATACACCATCATCAACCATCCACATACGGTAATCAGGACCTGTAAGAGCCATGATTTCGTCGAGATGCTTGCGGTTGGTGTCAGTAATGAAAATTTGGCCGAATTCCTTGCGGCCCACCACATTCATGATTCTTTCAACGCGCACGGCATCAAGTTTGTCGAAAATATCATCAAGCAGCAGCAAGGGCTTTTGTGACGTAGTTCCGGCAAGGAATTCATATTGGGCAAATCTCAATGCAATAGTAAATGTCTTGGTTTGCCCTTGTGAAGCTGTCTGCTTTACCGGCATGTCGTTCAGAGAAAAGGCTATATCATCGCGGTGTGGGCCAACGCTGGTATACCTGAGTATGCCGTCGCGGGTTCGGGCATGATCGAGAGCCTTGACAAGGGTAGGATAGTCGCTTCCCGATTGTACGTAGCTGATTGAAGCGGTTTCACCGGCACCTGCAATTTCCCGGTAATACTTATTGAAAATAGTTGTAAGTTTTTCAATATGTTCGGTACGCCGTTTTCTGATAAGAGACGCACAACCGTCCATTATCATTTCGACAGATTCATAAAGCATCGGATCAGAAATCTCGTCCTTGAGCATGCGGTTGCGATGTTCAAGAGCCTGATTATATCGCATAAGAGCTTCCATATACGGAGCATCTGCCTGAGATATAATCATGTCTATAAAACGACGTCGTTCTTCGGCCCCGTCATTTACGAGCGATTGGTCGGCAGGAGCCACCATCACTGCCGGAAACAGGCCAATATGCGAACTTATACGTTTGTATTCTTTACCGCCTCTCCTGAACGATTTGCGGGCACCCTTGCGTAAGCCTGCATTAATTTCTTCCTGCACGCCATGACGTTCGTAGCAGCCGTTGGCTATACCATATTCCTCACCATACTTTATAAGCATGGAGTCGGGCAGGCGACCAAAGCTTTTTGTAAAGCTAAGATAATATATAGCATCCAACAAATTACTCTTACCCATACCGTTATTCCCCAAAAAGCAATTGATTTTAGGGGAAAATTCAAGACTCGCTGAAGCGATGTTTTTGAAATTGGTAAGGTTGAGCGATGTCAGTTTCATTTGCTGTCGGATGTAAATGCTTCGTTAAAGAAAAGGAGATGGTAAAGTATTGAGTTTTTCCAGTATGAACGGGTATGTCCACCCGGACGTTCAGTATAGTCGTGGGGGATTTTTGCATCAACAAGAGCCTTGTGCATATTGCGGTTGACATCAATAAAGAAGTCATCTACTCCGCAATCAAATGTTATTTTGAGCTGACCGGGCTTAAGAGAATCAACAAGATTGATTACGGTATGTCGTTTCCAAACGTCTTCGTTGTTCTCAAATTCACCTAAGGTCTCTTTCATTTTCCATTTATTTGCAAAGGGCAGTATGTCAAGACCTCCGCTCATAGAGCCTACATTTCCCCAGATATCAGAATGACGCATGGCCAGCCACATGGCTCCGTGTCCGCCCATACTCAGGCCTGTGATAGCTCGTTTTGACGGTTCTTTTACTGTGGGATAATTCGCATCAATATATGGTACGAGATCTTTTACAAAAAAAGATTCCATTTGCATCTGCGGATTGGCAGGTGCATCCCAATACCAACTGTCGCGTCCGTCGGGCATTACCAGAACCATTCCATATTTATCTGAAAACTCTGCCAGATTGGGTCGGATGAGATCTGTCCAGTTTTTATAATCGCCTGCGTATCCATGCAGTATATATACAGATGGAAACGTCTTACCGGGAGTTGCAGCCGCGTCGGGGGTTATAACCACAGCCTTTGCCGGAGCTTGAATGTGTTTGGTAGCAACAGAAACGGTGTCGACTTTCGCTGCTGAAAGATTGAAAGCCATCGCTAATGCCGCCAATGCTGAAATGTGTCTGTACATGGTATAGTAAAATAAAGGGAAATGTAAATGCAAGCCATGTAGGGTTTTACACGACTTGCATTTATGGTGTTTAATTAAGAATCAGAGCTGACAGTTTTTCAAAAGCAGCCTCAACGCCGTCTTTGTCTTTACCGCCGGCCTGTGCAAAGCCGGGCTGACCGCCGCCACCGCCTTTGATTGCCTTGGCGGCCTCGCGTACGATGTTTGAGGCATTCAATCCTGATTTAACAAGATCTTCGGTAAGCATTACCGTGAGAAGGGGCTTGCCTGCGGCATCGAAAGTCGCTGCTATGAACGCTGTGGACTGAGGTGATTTTGCACGAACACCAAAAGCCACGTTCTTTACCAGATCGGGCATGCGCAGACCGCGAAGCTCTACAACTTTAATACCGTTTATCTCCTTGGCACGTTCGAGAACCTCTTGAGTAACAGAGTTTACTCGCTCGTTGAAGGCTTCTTCAGCCTGTTTCTTCAAGCTTGCGTTCTCATCAATAGCTTTGCGCAGGGCTCCAAGGATATCCGGTGTGTTGTTGAACATTCCGGCTACTGCCATCAATGTCTTGCCGGTATCATATATTAAGTTTTCAACCTCTTCGCCTGTAATTGCTTCTATACGACGTATACCGGCGGCAATTGAACTTTCGTTTACGATTTTAATCATGCCGATATTGCCGGTGTTGGCCACATGGGTACCACCGCATAGTTCTATTGAATCGCCGTAGCGGATAACTCGAACCTCTTCGCCGTATTTTTCACCGAAAAGAGCCATGGCACCCATAGCCTGAGCTTCGGCAATAGGAATTTCGCGATGCTCGTCAAGGGCAATGGCTTTGCGTACAAGCTTGTTGGCAAGACGTTCAACCTTCTGCAGTTCTTCGGGTGTTACCTTCTGATAGTGCGAGAAGTCAAAGCGAAGAGAGTGGGGCGTAACAAGCGAACCTTTCTGCTCAACATGCGTTCCGAGCACCTGACGAAGTGCATAGTGAAGCAGATGAGTTGCAGTATGGTTGCTTGCTATGGCATTGCGGTTATCTTCGTCTACCTTTGCCACAAAAGTACCGTTTACGTTTGAAGGCAGCTTCTTGGTGAGATGAACACCCATGCCGTTTTCGCGTTTGGTATCGTATATTTCAATAGATTCGCCGGTTTCAGAGTCGGTGAGAGTACCTTTATCACCTACCTGACCACCCATTTCAGCATAGAAAGGAGTTTGGCGGAGGACAATCTGATAAAATTCCTGATTCTTTTGCTTTACCTTACGATAGCGAAGTATCTCAGTGTTTACTTCGAGGGAATCGTAGCCTACGAATTCCTGTTCGCCTTCGTTGACAGTCTGCCAGTCGGTAGCTTCTACAGCTGCAGCATTGCGTGCACGTTGTTTCTGCGCAGCCATTTCTTTATCGAATTCAGCCTGGTCTACGCTCATTCCGTTTTCTTTAAGAATCAGCTCGGTGAGGTCGAGGGGGAATCCGTAAGTATCGTATAAGGTGAAAGCTTGTTTGCCTGAGATTACAGATTCACCTTTTTCTTTAGCTACTCTTATTGCGTCGTCGAGCATACATATGCCATTTTCGAGTGTGCGGAGGAATGCATCTTCTTCTTCCTTGATAACACGCATAATGAGTTCGCGCTGTGCGGCCAGTTCAGGATAAGCATCGCCCATGTCGTCAATCAGAGTGTCAATAAGCTGATACATAAAGGCTTGCTTTCCGTCAAGGAAAGTGTAAGCATAACGAACTGCACGGCGCAGGATTCGACGGATTACGTATCCGGCTTTGGCATTAGAAGGAAGCTGTGAATCGGCGATTGAGAATGCGATGGTACGCACGTGGTCGGCAATAACGCGCATGGCTACATCAGTCATGTGGTCTTTGCCGTATTCCTTACCTGAAAGTTCAGAAATCTTATTTATAAGAGGTGTGAAAACGTCAGTATCGTAGTTTGACTGTTTTCCCTGTAGAGCCATGCACAAACGTTCAAATCCCATACCGGTGTCGATAACCTTTGCGGGAAGCGGTTCAAGCGAACCGTTGGCGGTGCGGTTGTACTGCATGAACACAAGGTTCCAGATTTCTATGACCTGAGGATGATCTTTGTTAACGAGTTCTGCACCTGGGATGGCATTGCGTTCTTCCTCGCTACGTAAGTCTATATGTATTTCAGAGCAAGGTCCACAGGGTCCGGTATCTCCCATTTCCCAGAAATTATCATGCTTGTTACCATTGATAATATGCGAAGCAGGCAGATGGGTTTCCCAGATTGCGGCAGCTTCATCGTCGCGGGAGAGCCCTTCTGCGGGAGAGCCTTCAAATACAGTGGCATAAAGGCGGTCGGGATTCAACTTGAGAACATCAACCAGATATTCCCAACCCCAATCAATAGCTTCTTTTTTGAAATAGTCGCCAAACGACCAGTTGCCGAGCATTTCAAACATAGTATGGTGGTAGGTGTCGTGGCCAACCTCTTCGAGGTCGTTATGTTTACCACTTACGCGAAGGCACTTTTGGGAATCGGCCACGCGCTGATATTTAGCCGCTTTATTACCAAGAATAATGTCCTTGAATTGGTTCATACCGGCATTGGTAAACATCAGGGTTGGATCGTCCTTAATGACCATGGGTGCTGAGGGTACGATGTGGTGCCCCTTACTTTCGAAGAAGTCTTTGAATGACTTTCTTATTTCCTTTGCTGTTAGCATTTTAAAGAAATGTAATATGTAATATATGTATATTTTTGTCTAAAATAATGTGCAAAATTACTAAAAAATGACTAAATTTGCAAGATAAAATCCTAAAAACCAAGTTTGCCGGCTTAGTCTACTGATGAGTAATAAAAAGATTTTTTTACGCTATAACCCCAAAACCGATGCTTATGAGCGCGTGTATCCTTCGCGCAGTGAGCGTATATGGTCGGTTGCACGGCAGTTTGGATTAGGCGCCCTTGCGGGTATGTCTATACTTATACTGGTTTATTATCTAATTGACTTTCCCCGCGAAAGGTATCTGCGCAACGTTAATGAAAGGCTTGAAAATCAGTTGGAAGAGCTGAACAGACGTTCTGATGAAGCCATAGCAGTAATGGAAGACATATCGGCCCGAGACAATAACTTCTACCGAGTGATAATGCAGGCTGAACCGCTGACTGATGCCGCAAGGTATGCAGGGCTTGAACGCAGAATTACCTCAGAAGCTCTTGATTCATTGAATGACAATGAGTTGGTGTCAACTGTTACAAGTAAGCTCGACCGCCTTGACAATATGGTGTATAACCAGATAAAATCGTTTGATTTTTTACAGGCCCAGGCCGCAAATCTCACTGACAGGTCCACCCATATTCCTGCAATTCAGCCAATATCATCCAAATATCTAAAGACAATGGCTTCGGGCTACGGTTACCGTCGTGATCCTATTTATGGCACATCCAGATTTCATGAAGGAATGGACTTCTCGGCCGATACCGGCACCCCGGTTTATGCAACGGGTGATGGCAAGGTGACAAGCGCAGGTTGGGAGAGCGGCTACGGCAATTCAATAGACATCAACCACGGATACAATTATCTTACGCGATATGCTCATCTGTCGGAAATACTCGTGAAGCCGGGGCAGAACGTAAAAAGAGGCGATTTAATAGGAAAAGTAGGGAATACAGGAAAATCAACCGGCTCACATCTGCATTATGAGGTAAGGTTGAGGGGTGTTCCCCAAAATCCTGTAAACTATTACTTTATGGATCTTACTCCCGCAGAGTATGATGAAATGATCAGACAGGCCGAAAATGCCGGCCATGTGATGGATTGACACCGCTTATATCAGTTTGCGAAGTTTATGGATAATCTCACAAAAAAATTTTATAAAATCAGTGAAGTGGCCGATATACTGAATATCCCGGCTTCTACCCTGCGTTTCTGGGAAAGTAAGTTTACCGTTATAAATCCAAGAAGAAATAACGGCGGTACAAGGTTCTATACTCCTGAGGATATTGAAAAAATAAAGATGATTCATTATCTCGTGAAAGTAAAAGGATTGAAGATAGAGGCGGCCCAGGACCAGATACGCAATAATATGAGCGGTGTGTCGCGACATGCTCTTGCCGTGCAACGCCTGCAGAACGTCAGAGAAAAACTCAACGAACTTTTGATTACGCTTAACAAGATGCGATAATCAAAGAGCCGGTAAAAGGTCGTTAACACTTGTTTTAAACTATCTTTAAAATAGTCGGCAAAGCTCACCAAAGCACAACTTTATTAAAAAAAGAGTGTATTATTAATAGAAAAAGTTGGAATTTATTCTGACTTATATTAAATTTGCAACAACATTTATTACTAAATCCTCCCATAACTGACATGGACAATCAACAAGAACTAATCAAGCAAGTAACAGCTAAGGCAGAAAAATGGCTTACTGACAGCTATGACGCAGAAACACGCGCAGCTGTTAAAGCCATGATTGATAACGAAGATAAAACCGAACTTATCGACGCATTCTATAAAGATCTTGAATTTGGCACAGGCGGTCTCCGCGGTGTGATGGGTGCCGGTTCAAACCGTATGAACATCTACACTGTAGGTGCTGCAACCCAGGGGCTTGCAAACTACCTGAAAGAAGCATTCAAGGATCTTCCTGAAATTTCGGTAGTTGTAGGTCACGACGTTCGCAACAACTCGCGCAAGTTCGCTGAAATCGTAGCAGACATTTTCTCTGCCAATGGCATCAAGGTATATCTCTTTGATAACTTCCGCCCAACACCCGAACTGTCGTTTGCAATCCGTCGTCTCGGTTGCCAGAGCGGTGTCAATATCACTGCTTCGCACAATCCCAAGGAATACAACGGATACAAGGCATACTGGAGCGATGGTGCCCAGATTATCTCGCCCCACGATGTCAACATCATTGACAATGTAAACCGCATTCACGATGTAAGTGAAATTAAATTCAACGGCGATAAATCAAAGATCGAGATAATCGGTCAGGAAATGGACGATGCTTTCCTCGCTGCCATCAAGACTCTGAGCCTTGACCCCGAAGTAATCAAGCGTCACGCTGATCTTAAAATCGTCTACACTCCTATCCATGGTACCGGTGTGAAACTTATCCCCGATTCACTGCGCAACTACGGTTTCACCAATATCATCCACGTTCCCGAGCAGGATATTCCTTCGGGCGACTTCCCCACCGTGGAATCTCCCAATCCCGAGAATCCCTCGGCAATGGCAATGGCAATCGCCAAGGCTAAGGAAGTAAATGCTGACCTTGTTGTAGCTTCCGACCCCGATGCCGACCGTATCGGTGCTGTAGTACGTGAAGCTAACGGCGAGTACAAGCTTCTGAACGGCAATCAGATAGTGATGATTCTTCTTAACTACATCATGCTGCGTAACCGTGAACTCGGTTTGCTCAAGGGTAATGAATATGTAGTGAAGACCATCGTTACAACAGAAACCATCAAGGCTATCGCCGAGAATCAGAATATCAAGATGTATGACTGCTACACCGGCTTTAAGTGGATTGCATCTGTTATCCGCGAAAACGAAGGTGTTATGCGTTATCTCGGTGGTGGTGAAGAATCTTACGGCTTCCTGGCTGAAGACTTCTGCCGCGACAAAGACTCGGTTTCAGCCATCTCACTCATGGCAGAGATTTGCGCATGGGCTAAAGACCGTGGTCTCGGATTCAACGAAATGCTCCAGGATATTTATCTGCAGAATGGCTACAGCCACGAAGAAGGTATTTCTGTAGTTCGCAAGGGTCGCACCGGTGCTGAAGAAATTGCAGCCATGATGGTAGACTTCCGCAAGAATCCGCCTAAAGAACTCGGTGGTTCAAAGGTAGTACGCATCAAGGATTATGCAGACCTCAACGAAACAGATCTCCTTACAGGTAATGTTACCAAGATGGACTTCCCCGCAACTTCAAATGTTCTCCAATTCTTTACTGAAGATCACTCAAAAGTTTCGGTTCGTCCTTCGGGTACAGAACCTAAGATCAAGTTCTACATCGAGGTTCACGACAAGATGGCCGATAAAGACGACTACGAACGTTGCAACCGCGATGCAGCCGCAAAGATTGAAGCAATAAAGAAAGACCTTGGAATCTAAGGGGTTATATCTCCAAGAATCCAAGATTAAAATATCAACTTTTCAATACGTCCACAAGCTGTATACAAGCTTGTGGCGTATTGTCGTATAAACCCAGTGTGGAATGACCGATATCCTCTACGAAGACAATCATATAATCATAGTAAACAAGCACCCGGGCGAGATAGTGCAGGGAGATAAAACCGGAGATGAACCCTTGGTTGAATCTCTTAAGAAAATGATAAAGGAACGTGACGCTAAACCGGGAAATGTATTTCTGGGCGTAGTTCACCGTCTTGACCGCCCGGTGGGTGGTGCCGTGATATTTGCCAAAACATCCAAGGCTCTGTCAAGGCTCAATGATATGCTTAGAAAAGGTGAGATTCATAAAACTTACTGGGCTTTGACCAGAGGACTCCCGGAGCCGGCCGAAGCTGAATTGACCCATTATATAACGACTAAAGAAGTCAATAACAAAAGTTATGCTTCAACAATTCAGAAGCCGGGATCTAAGGAAGCTCGTCTGAAATATAAGCTTCTTGCGAGAGGCAAAGTCTTCAATTTAGTTGAGATAAAGCTTCTTACAGGCCGCAAACATCAAATACGTGTACAACTGTCGGCCATAGGGTGTCCGATAAGGGGTGATCTCAAATACGGCGACAAACGCTCGAACAAAGACGGTTCAATATCGTTGCTTGCAAGAAAAATAGAATTCTGTCATCCTGTGAGCCATAAGGATATTTCGGTTACAGCGCCTGTGCCTGATGAAACATTGTGGAATGACCTTGAAAAAATGACGAATGAATAAATCAGATCTTAAAATAGTATTTTTCGGGACTCCGGAGTTTGCAGTAGCATCACTCGAGTCTCTGGTAGATAATGGTTACAATGTGGCAGGTGTAGTCACCATGCCTGATAAACCGGCGGGTAGGGGGCATAAGTTGCTGCACTCGCCCGTAAAGCAGTATGCAGAGAAACACGGATTGCATCTGATGCAGCCCGAAAAACTCAAAAATCCGGATTTTATAGCAGAATTACAGAGCCTTGATGCCGATTTGTTTATAGTCATAGCATTCCGTATGCTCCCCGAGGTTGTATGGAATATGCCCCCGATGGGTACATTTAATCTTCACGCATCATTGTTGCCCCGATACCGAGGTGCCGCACCTATCAACAGAGCTGTGATGAATGGAGATACAGAAACCGGCGTAACCACTTTCATGCTCAAACACGAGATAGATACCGGAGATATCCTTCAGCAGGTCAAGGTAGATATAAGGCCCGAGGATAATGTAGGTGATGTTCACGACAAGCTGATGATGCTTGGCGCAAAGCTTACTCTTGATACAGTCGATCATCTTGTGAAAGGTGATTTGAAACCCATACCTCAGGATGATTTAATCGGTGATATAGAACCTTGTCCGGCACCTAAAATCTTTGCTGAAGACTGCATGATAGATTGGAGTAAGGATGCTGTGGCAATACATAATCAGGTAAGGGGTCTTTCGCCATATCCCGCAGCACGCGCCGAGCTTCACAGGTCGGAAACTGAAAAAGAGATGCTCAAGATATTGAAAACTGCGGTTAAGGATGTTCCCTCGATTGGGGTTGGCAAAGTAAAGATAGAGAATGGCACAATGACTGTTGGAACAGGACAAGGTTGCATAGAATTGCTTGAGGTTCATCCGGCCGGTAAAAAGCGTATGGATGTCGCTTCATTCTTGCGAGGCGCACATCTTGGAGAGTGCTTTTTGAGTTAATTGACATCTCAGATGCAATTTTAAGAAATTTTTTAACAAATTAGGACCCATATTCGCGCCAAAATGTTTAACTTTGAATGCGCGGAAAAATTCATTGCCCACGGCATCGAACCAAACCCTCGTTTAAGTGTTGATTTTTTATAGAAGTAACTATAAAATTTATCAACTATTTAAAATAAAATGTCTATGAACAACGAAACTGAAAACAAAGAATATATGCGTCCTCCACAGCGCAAACACTCATCGGTCTTTTCAACACGAAAGCTCCTCGGGCTGGTGTTCGGTTTGTTTATGTTCCTGGTCTATGAGGGCATGGGTGTTCTCATGTTCATTAATTTCTTCAACTGGAGTTCAGACTGGGCATGGACCCGCTGGATAGTAGGTGTGGTTCTTGTAATCTATGGCTTCTTCCGTGCATACCGTACGTATAAGGATCTAACACGAAATGAAGACATCTGACAGTCCGGTTATTAATAAGTAGGTGTTGAATCATCGTTTATACGATAATATGCTTTGACTCGCATATATTATAAACTTTATTTAAAGACTACTTTATTAAAAGATACAAGATATGAAAATAAGCAATATAATGACTTTGTTTGTAGCCGCAGCCTTGGCCGTAGGCTCAACAAGTTGCTTGAAATATGAGAAGAAGGCTAATTCACACACTACCGGCACCACAACCATAGTGTGTGACAACACCTTCCAGAATATAATGGAGCAGGAGGTTGATGTGTTTGAATATCAATATCCCGAAGCTCACATTCTGGCACGGTATGCTACTCAGGCAGAGGCATTTGACTCGCTGATGAGTCTCAATACAAAGACTATTATTGCAGCCCGCGACATCACCGATAAGGAACGGGAGATAATAAAGTCTAAAAACCGTAATGTGCGTTCCACCAAGATTGCAGTGGATGCCGTAGCACTTATTGTGAATCCGGCCAATCCCGTTGGCAAACTGACCCTAAAGGAAGTAGGCGAGATTTTATCAGGAGAATCGGATGATTGGAATGATATATGGCCTTGCGACCTCGGCAAGATCTCAGTAGTGTTTGATGATAAGGCATCGAGCCTTGTATCATATATGCGTGATTCCATCTTGCACGGTCAACCTCTTGGAGCCAATGTTTTTGCCCAAGGTAGCATTCCGGCTGTATTTAAGGCTGTGAAAGACAGCAAAAACGCAATAGGTGTTGTAGGTGTTAGCTGGGTTACGTCGGATATGGCTTCGGCTGATATGTCTAAAGAAGATTTGGCAATATCAGTGCTTGGTGAAGAACCTGTTGAAGGAGCAACTCTGACTGACGAGGTAAAAGTGCTCGCACTATATAATGACAAGCTCAGCAGCGAAGATGCCAGAGCTTACAAACCCTATCAACAATATATTTTTGACGGTAAATACCCGCTGTTCCGTCAGATGTATATGATCACGACCGGAGCATCCGGAAGCCTGGCCGGCGGATTCTATTCGTTCGTAACAGGAAACATAGGACAGAAAATCATTGCCAAGACCGGAATCTTACCCGCGAGGATGCAGAGGATTCAGGTTGAACTCGGAAACTAAGAAACTAAAAAGGCCGGGTGTGGGTAAAACCACATCCAGCCATTATAATAAAAGGAAAAAGCAATTAAAAACACAATCTATAAGTATTTATGAAATTTAACGCTCTATTAACATTTGTGCTGGCCGGTGCGCTCAGTGCAGCTGCCCAAAGCCAGGGCTACATGGATGGTATCGAGTATTACAAGGCAGGACAATACGAGAATGCCAAAACCATCCTCCAAAAAACCATCAACAACGGTAATACCGATAAGGCTCTTGCCAACTATTATCTTGGCCAGACCGAACTTTCGCTTGGCAACACTGCAGAAGCTAAGAAATACTTCGAAGCCGGTATCGCTGCCAATCCCGAAAATGCCTATAACTTTGTAGGTCTCGGTGCTATAGATCTGAAGAACAAAGATGTCAAAGCTGCTGAAGAAAACTTCAAAAAAGCTCAGAAGCTCGCTAAAAAGAACAACGAAATAACCGTATCAATCGCACGTGCTTATTTCAATGCCGATCCCGTGGCTTACGCTACAACCATAGACAAGCTTCTCGCTAAAGCTCACAAGGACTCTAAGCATCAGGAACCCTCTATATATATCCTCGAAGGCGACATGCTCGTGGCAAATGAAGACTTTGGCAGCGCAGCAGCCAAGTACGAAATGGCTACCGGATACGACAAGGGTAACCCCGAGGGTTATGTGAAGTATGCCAACTCTTACTTCCACGTTAATCCCAAGTTCTCTATCGACAAACTTAAGGAATTCTTGACACTCGCTCCCCAGTCGGCTCTCGCACAGCGTGAACTCGCTGAAAAGCTCTATGAAGCCAACTACTGGAAGCAGGCTGCCGAACAGTATGGCCAGTACATCCAGAACCCCAACCACTTCCCCCAGGATAAGGCTCGCTATGCTGTGCTCCAGTACTACGGTGACGACTTTGCCAACTCGTTGCAGACTGCCAAAGAAGTTCTCTCAACCACTCCCAACAACTTCATCATGGAACGCCTTGTGTTCCTTAATGAAGCCAAGCTCGAACAGTACGAACAGGCTCTGAAAGATGGTGAAGCATTCTTTAAGAATCACCCCGGTGCTCAGTTCACCTCTAACGACTACACCACACTTTCTGATATCTACTCTGCACTCGGTCAGGATTCACTTGCACTCGTGCAGATGGAACTCGCAGCCGAGAAATATCCTGACAACGGTGCCGTACTCCAGAACCTCAGCACAGTTTACACCAAAAACAAAGATTATGCCAAGGCTGCTGACGCTTACAGCAAATATCTGGGAACAATCGAAGAACCCAGTCTTAACGACCTTTACTCAGCTTCAGGCCGTTGGTTGAATGCAGCCGCTACCGCCAAGGATGATGAGCTCCGCGCCAAGGCTTCTGCTGAAGGTCTCAAATACATCGACAAGGTTCTTGAACAGTCAACCACTGAACCTAGTCTTTATCAGAGAAAGGCTCGTCTTATCATGTCGGGTAACCACAATCTGCCCAACGCCGCTGCTGTAGCAGAATATCAGAAGATGCTTGATATTCTCAACGCAAATCCTGAAAACGCTAACAAGAGCGCGCTTCCCGAAGCTACCAAAAAGCTTTACAACGAAGCTTACATGTTCATCATTCAGTTCTATACCAAGGTTGAACCCGATGAAGCCAAGGCTAAGGAATACTCGGATCTTTACCGCGAAATCAATTCTACTCCCGCAGCTGAATAATAAATATTAAACGGTATAAAATGGTTAGGGATTTCATAAAATTCCTAACCATTTTTTTCTAATTTCAGTATAAAAATATGCTTAAACCTCTCGCAGAGCGGCTGAGACCGCAGACTCTTGATGAATATATAGGCCAGACTCATCTTGTGGGTGAAGGACGTATTCTCAGAAGAATGATAGATACGGGCAATGTTGCATCATTCATACTCTGGGGCCCTCCCGGCGTAGGAAAGACTACACTGGCGCGTATAATTGCCAATGCCACCAAGAGCGAGTTCCACACTCTGTCGGCGGTTACATCCGGAGTTAAGGATGTGAGAGATGTCATAGCACAATGCCGCAAAGAAAGCCGAAGTATGTTCTCGGCAGGCAGACCCATTTTGTTTATTGACGAAATACACCGCTTCAGCAAGAGCCAGCAGGACAGTTTGCTCGGTGCGGTGGAGGATGGAACTGTTACTCTTATCGGAGCCACTACAGAGAATCCTTCATTTGAAGTTATCAGACCTTTGCTGTCAAGAGCACAGGTTTATACCCTGGAACCATTGAATGAGGAAGATCTGAATCATCTGCTTGACCATGCCGTTACCAAAGATGAAATCTTGAGCAAGCGCGAAGTCAAGATAGAAGAGACTGCGGCTCTTTTCAGATACTCGGGCGGTGATGCACGCAAGCTGCTCAATATACTTGATCTTCTCGAACAATCCACTCCGGCCGGTGAGCCTATAGTTATTAATGATAGAGTGGTGACAGAACGCCTTCAGCGTAATCCGCAAGCCTACGACAAGGGTGGGGAGATGCACTACGATATCATATCGGCATTTATCAAGAGTATCAGAGGTTCCGATCCCGATGCGGCGATATATTGGCTTGCGCGTATGATTGCCGGTGGTGAGGATCCTGAATTTATAGCACGTCGTCTGGTGATAGTGGCGGCCGAGGATATAGGACTGGCAAATCCTAACGCGTTGCTTCTTGCCAACGCCACATACGACGCTATAATGAAAATTGGAATGCCTGAGGGCAGAATACCTCTGGCCGAGTGTACTATTTATCTTGCTACATCGGCCAAATCAAATTCGGCATATAAGGCTATAGCCGCTGCGATGGCCGAAGTTGAGAGGTCGGGAAATCTGCCGGTGCCTTTGCATCTCAGAAATGCACCAACATCACTGATGAAGAAACTCGGATATGGAGAAGGTTATAAATATGCACATGATTATCCCGGAAATTTTGTACGTCAGCAATTTTTACCTGATGCAATACAAAATGTAAAATTATGGACTCCATGCAGCAATCAGGCCGAGGATGTAATGACAGCCCGCCAAAAGTCGCGATGGGGATAAATTTGTTTTAATGATTGGCAATAAGGATAAAGTAAGTATAAATATTTCTTCCATTTCCCATAGCCAAGTTCTTATTCACTAATAAAAAAAGATAGCAGTTCTCAAGTTTGGACTGCTATCTTTTTTATTAGTGAAAATATATGATCAATACTGATGGCTTCCTTTTGATACATCTTCAGGAGTAAGACCTCCGTGGTTCATCTTACGCCAGACATAAATGATGTATAGAATCACTACGGGAATAAACAGGCTTACCCAGCTCATTGCTTTTAAGGTATAGAGCGATGACGAGCTGTTTGAGATAGTGAGCGATGACTGCGGATAAGTATTGGAGGGTAGGTAGCAAGTGTTGTTGTAGCCGGCTACTGCAAACAGCGATATTACTACAAGGATTGTACCGATTCCGCTTAACCAGATTCCGTTGCGTGAAGATGTGAATGCTCCGGCGGCGATACCGCTGAGCACAAGTACAACACCAAGCAGGAATGCAACGAGCCATCCCCACATGTCAAGATAATTGTGAAGATAGAGGTTGGGAACATCAACGACTGTTCCGGTGAGATCAACTTGTTTTCCTGTAGTAAGGAAAAGTACGATTACCCACACTACGAAGAGCAATGCGAAAATCACGCCGTTTATGAGAACTTTTGAGCGCATACGTTTCTCGAACTGTTCGTCTGAACGGATATTATTCAGAAAATAGAGCGCAGCCTGTGTACGGGCAAGCATATAAACAACAACGCCGAGCAGCAGGCATTGCCAGCAGGCAATAGCTTCAAGTCCATGTGTGGGTGCCCAGCGTGAAATAACAGGATTTCCGGGTTCGAGAAGATTAGTACGTACAATCTCGAAGTTTCCTCCAAAGAACATCGTTCCAACCGCTACGCCAAGCAATACACAGCCGAAGAATCCGTTGATGAGCAAGAATACATCGTATGTGCCGGTTCCGTACAGATTGCCGTGCTTGCGGCGATATTCATAGCTTACAGCCTGAAGTACGAAGCTGATGAGTATAGACATCCACAACCAGTATGCACCGCCAAAGCTGGTGGAGTAGAATAGGGGGAATGAAGCAAAGAAAGCACCGCCAAACACCACAAGAGTGGTGAAGGTAAGCTCCCATTTTCGGCCGAGAGAATTGACCATGAGCTGGCGGTCAGTATCGCTTTTCTTACCACAGAACAGCATTGATTGCCCTCCCTGCACGAAGAGCATGAACACGAGAGCTGCGCCTAACACAGCTATCAGAAGCCACCAATAGGCTTGTAACATTTCTAATTCAGTCATGACTTAAAGGGATTAATGGGCTTGTTCAATATTCGATTTTGAAGAACGTCCGATGTAGCGGAGCATAATGCTGATTTCAGCAGCGAGCAAGCATGTGAAGAGTACTGCAAACATCCAGAATGTTATTTGTACAGAAGACGAGCTTATGTCCGAAATAGCGGCATTGGTAGGCATGAGATCCTGAATAACCCAAGGCTGGCGTCCAACCTCGGCTACAATCCAACCGGCCTGGCTGCATATCCAGACCAGAGGAATTGAGATTATGCCGACCCAATGGAGCCATGACTTTTCGAGCCATTTGTTTTTCCATGTGGTAGCAGCGATGGCAAGTAGGAAAAAGAGCAGCAGGTATCCGCCAATCATAACCATTACTCGGAATGAATAGAATGTGAGTGCTACGGGAGGTATGGCATCCTCGGCTTTATCAAGATATCCGTATCCGAAGTATTTGAAATTATCTTTGATGCGTGCATGTGCATCGGCCATGGCTGATTCGTCACCGGCTTTTGAAGCTTTATCATAGTCGAGTAATGCCTTGCGGGCTTCGCGACCCATTGCCATGCGTTCTGCGTAAGATGTAGTCTTTATGGTGTCGCCGTCGGCATTGAGTTCATAGCCATAGATGAGATTGTTGATGCCGGGGACAAAGCTGTGGGGATCATGGTTGGCAAGAATAGACAAACCGTAAGGGATAGAAATCTCGTAGTTGATGGCCTGAAGATTGTCGCCGGGACGCTTATCGGTATTCACAAGACCGAAGCCTACGAGTTCCTGACCTACTTTGCCGTCATACAGGCCTTCCATAGCAGCAAGCTTCATGGGCTGTACTTTTGCAACTTGTACCGCAGAACCGTCACCGGTCCACATAGTGAACAAGATACCGAGCAGACCTACCCAAGCACCAACCTTGAGCGAAGAACGAGCGGCTTCGACATTGCTTTTGCGCCAAAGCAGCCAGCAGCTCACGCCAACAACAAATGTACCGGCGAGACACCAGCCGCTTGTTACGGCATGGAAGAATTTGTTCATCGAAACCCCGTTGAAGGCAACGGCCCAGAAGTCGTCCATAACGTTGCGCATCTGAGCGGGATCAAACTCCATGCCCACGGGATTCTGCATCCACGCATTAGCAACGAGAATCCACAGCGCCGACAGAGCTACGCCCAGGGCTACCAGCCATGTGGAAGCGAGGTGGAAGCCTTTGCTAACCTTGTTCCAACCGAAGAACATCACGGCTACAAATGTAGCTTCCATGAAGAATGCAAAAATACCTTCGATAGCCAAAGGCGCTCCGAAAATATCTCCGACAAACCATGAGTAGTTTGACCAGTTTGTTCCGAACTCAAATTCGAGGATGATGCCGGTAGCCACACCTATTGCAAAGTTGATACCGAACAGTGTCATCCAGAATTTTGTGATTCCCTTCCAGCGTTCTTGGTTAGTGCGGTAATAGATGGTCTCCATCACCGCCACTATAAGAGCAAGACCGATTGTAAGGGGGACGAAAAGCCAATGGTACATTGCCGTAAGGGCAAATTGAGCCCTCGACCAATCTACCATACTTAAAAAGTCATTCATCTTTCAAGTCTTTTTTAGGATTAATATTATGATTATTTGTTATGGCTGGGTTATAAGAGATTTGCGAACTGCATTGGCTCTGGATTCATCGCTATCATATTCGGTATGTAAAATGTCAGGAAAAAAGAAAAGTTTCAAGACCAAGAAAATGATAGCTAATTTCACTATGATAAGAACCCATAGTTTTCGCCCTACTGTCATTGAGCGAAAACCATCGTAATACATTTCGTATGCTCTTTTGAAAATGTGTTTTTTCATTGCGTTTCTTGGAGTGGGTTTTAATTTAACACACTCTTAATATGGCAAATTTACATAAAATCTATGAAAAACAACATAATTAAAATAAAAAAAGGTGATGAGACTAAGCCCATCACCACGGTATCATCAAAAAAGATTTTATAATTGATGAATTGAACAAAGATTATCGCAAGATAAGATATTACTTATTGGAATTAGGAGTGAAGATTTCGTAACTGTTGTCTGAATAAAAAACCATTATTGATTTAATCTTCTTGGACGGGTCTGTAGGAACAACCGGAGCTTCTGACATCTTTTGGCAAGATTGTCCCGCAAAAAAGTTCGCGCCTTCGTTTTCATTGAAATCTTCATGCTTCAAAGTCTCAAACGGGTCTTCACCATTTTTTTTGAAGCTATTAGCCTGATTTTTTCTGTTTGCCTGACTGTCCGTTAAGTTTTCAGATACACTTTTGCTGTCGTTACTCTCTTTATAATCAGGAATATCAGTAATGAAAAAATCCGAATTTTCATCTATATTGGCCTCTGAGATTTTAATATTTTGATCGGTCAGCATATCCCCCTCACCAAATAGCAACCACAGGATGTTTAAATCCGGGAATGCCTGATGAAGCTTGGATGTCATGTCATCACTCAAGCGTTTGTTTCGACCATTGAGAAACTGTGAAAGGGTTGGACGTGGAATATTAGCTAAATCTGCAAATTGAGAATTAGTATATCCGGTGTAATTTCGATATGCGATTAATCTTTCTACTATATCCATGATTGAAAATGGAATAAAATGATCAAAAACAATAATTTTATAACTGAGTGCAAATGTAAAAAGAATAATTCATATTTCCAAATTTATATTCGTAAATTTGAATTTAGGTTTTAAAATTTATGTTTACTTTTATAAATTTACAAAAGTAAATAAACATATAGAGTAGGGTGGCTATGGTAAAGTTAAAGTAAAACACGAAGATTTAAACACACTATGTATCAATTATCAGCATATATTAAACTCAAATCACATCGGGAGGCATACTGATTAGCCTAAATACTTAATTGTCGCTTTAGATATAAGACGTAATACGTATGAGTATCAGTATATTAGTTTAATTGTTAATAAATATTTATTGCTTATTTGAGTTGATTGTAAATTTACAATTCCAAATATCGAATGGTTTATGATTATAAACTCAGGCGTCTTATGCCTAAGTACTTGCGTTTTTATTTGTAAATTATTCTAAATTAATCTTGTGGATTATCTAATTTGCAAAACCAAATAATTGACAATTTTTGATCTTTCAATCCATTATTTGCAAATCAAAATTAAATCTACTTGATTTGGGATTATTTTTTCAAAATTCGAATGAGAATGTACGATAACTTTAAAATATAACACTCTGCGAGGCCAAAAATATTAATTAACTCATGTAAAATATTCATAAAATTTAGGATATTAATATTTTATGAACACATTAGCTCTAAATGAAGCGAAACAGAGAAGATAGCAATCCAAATTTCCGGAGCCCTAATCATATATAAAGTTCTCGAATTATTGGTTATCCGAACCAACTCAAGTCTAAACCTTACGATATCATCAATACGCAAGTTTAAGAAAAGGTTAATGGAGTTTGTCCTAACCTCAACCGGTCTTTATAACCTGCCGTTTTCTCAAACGAGGTTTAAACTTTATAATCTGTGTACTCCTATGCTGATACTGTTTTTTAACTATGGCGGCTTCAAAATGGACAAGAAAAAATAGAGCCTATAAATGACCTTAATTTCAATGATAATTAATATTATGTTAAATCGTATTATGAAATATTGTGATACTCTTCCCTTTTTCCAAGATAATTCGCAATAATAAAAATTGTGTTTTTAAGGTTAAATTCTCATTTTTTATGGGACATCTTATTTATTCAAGACTAAGAACGACTCACTATTGATGCCCCTCCAATGTATAGCATACACCGTTCTTATTGCGAAATATTCTTGATACATAATTTGAAACGGATCTGATAGCTTTCGCTGAGATTTAATCATAAAATCCGTTCAGTCGAAAAAGAATTTGGAATAGCCCTTGATTACTTAAGTTCAAACTCTGTACATTATACATTAAGGCCGAGCTGCAAAAGTAGACTTTTAAAATATGAGCATTAGCCGAGTTCCCTACCCCTTAATCTTCAGTCCCATTCAATGAATTATTGTTCATAACGAATAACTCCTGACTTTGTGCCGGAAGCTTTGAAAGATTCAATGATAATCCGTTTCAAGAAAATCCACATGCAGATCCGGATCATCGTTCACCTTATCCTTGATTTCAATTTTTTCACCGCTTGGCGTATTGCTGATGAAAGCGTTCACCATAGATGCTCCATTGGTAAGATATTGACGTTTCCCATCAAGCATATCCTCGCGTCTCATCTTGTCATATTTCTTGGGATTATAGATAGGCATTATCTGTTGATTGCTTGATTCTATACCCGTGGCGATGAAATGATGTTGTCCTGTATTTTCTTTTGCCTCCAGAATCAGCCCGGGTAAGCCACACAGTTTCCATGGGCCATCCTGAACAGGTATCTCCGGAGTGAACCATACAGTCCAATGCCTGCCATGGTAATCGGTCCGGGCCATCGCGCACTCATAATTGAGTACTGTTTTTGTCGAATCGCCAATTACCCAATCCATTTGGCAAGTGGCTCAGAATAATATCCTCGTTCAAGCATTCCGGCTGAGTCATATACAGTAACAGTGGAATCACCGGCGGACTTGAACACATACATCGACCCGTTTTTAGAGGGCACATAGTTATAGTCACCTGTTTCTATGGCTTTCTTAACGCCTTCGCTCATGAGTCTGTCATACAAAGCTTTGCCCGAAGGCGTTGAATGAAGCGAATCAAGATATTCTGTACGGGGGCTGAAAAACTTAGAATAATTACCGTTGGTGAGAAGTAGCATTGTATACTCATCGTCATAAGCCTTGGCATCAGTCTTGAGACGTTTGTGCGGATAGCTATATTCTACCTTTATCTCGGCTCGAGGATACTCCTTTTTCTTCTTCGCCGATACATCAAATATGGTAAAGAGTGTTGCTATTGTGATTACGATTGACTGACGTGTCATGTTCATAAAAATAAAAGTTGGTTCAATGTGGTAATATCAGCAAAATTACAAAAAAGAAAATAAAAAACTCTCAAACTAAGTTGAGAGTCAAAGCTTTTTACAATCTTTATGTCGTTTTTCACAAGCAGAATCGGTAAAGAATTCCAAATATTCAAAACGAATGAATAACCACAAATTCCTCGCCGTTCCACCCGATAATGGAATTATCACCGCCAACTGCTATTTTGTAGAGTGGCACAGGCACATTGAACAACCTGTCAACTATTTTCCCGTCCCAGTCAATTTTGAAAATTGTGGGTGCTGTATCCTCTGCAT